>NZ_JBSRLA010000044.1:0-34350 GCF_055149105.1 Desulfosalsimonas sp.
GACAGGCCGAGTTTTTGAAATTTTAAGCGAAGGCATTGGCTGAATCCGTAAACGGTCAGGAGCGAAAAAACTGACCCCGGCCGCAGGGCTTCCTTCCTGAAAAAACAGCGGACGCGGTAAAAAGCTTTTAACAAAAAAAGGGCTCCGACCGGAAAACATGGGTTTTCCTGCCGGAACCCTTTGCCATCGGATTCCGAAAATTCACGTTTTTGTACACGTCTTCTGACTTGCCGGCTGTTATATCCCGCGTGCGCCTTCCCGCCGGCTTTAAAAACCGGCAGTGACAGCAGTGCCATGGCCCTGCATGCACGCGGGCGTTTACCGGTTCACAGCGCCGGGAGCGTCACGGGTTTGCACCGTGTTCCGTTTGCAAAAAACGCCCTGTTTCAATTGTTGCAAAATTTTTAACCAATGGCTCCCGGCAAAGTCAAGCAATATCTGCAAGGCCCTCAGGAAACAAGGCCCTCCAGGGCCGGAAGGGATTTGCTCAGATCATTGAAGGAAAATACCTCCAGACTCACAGTGCCGCAAAATCCCTCAAGAATTCGCGATACAGCCGGAACATGCCGGGCATCCAGGCGATGAAGGCCCAAATGGCCCCGGCCGGCGGCCACGTCGCCATATAAATGCAGGATCGTGATCCTGGGGCGGAAAAGTTCAAAGGTTTCAAGGATGTCAAAATTGTATTCCAGCAGGTGGCCGGTATCCAGGCATACGGAAACATCCATGGCTTCTGCCACTGGCTCCATCCATTCGGGCGGATAATCCAGGTTTTCAATGGAGATGTGCCGGGGGGCAATCCCGCTCCGGACCAGCAGCCGTTCCAATGCATCAATGGCCCGTTTCTGCCATTTTTGTACCGTGCCCGCATCTTTGCTGTTTTCTTCAAAAGGCAGATGCAGGGTCCAGGTCACGGGCGCAAGGGGGCGGGTACGGTCTGCGGCTGCAACAATGCGTTCAATGGCTTGTTTTTGCCGATCCGGGTCCGGATCAGTAATGCTGACATCTGTGGGCAGGTGCACGTTGTAGGAAAGCTGCCCCTTTTCTGCCAGGGCCGCCATCTGCCGGATATCGTCCTGGGGGGGAAGATTGTCCGCAGGGGTGCTTTCAAATACCAGCACCTCGATTTCATCCACAAACGGCGCCAGCATGGAGACATTGGGCAGGATGTGATCCGGATAGATAAACGATGGGCAGGCCAGGGAAAATCCAAACCGGTTTTTATAGGACCGGGGCAGGGGTGTATAGGAATGTTTTCCGGAAGTATCGGTTTTAGGGTCGGTCAAGTCTGTGGATTCCTTCCTCTCTGGCTGCGTTTACCGCATCCCGGTATTCCCCGGGCCAAACCGGCCGGGCCAGTTCCGGCAATTTTGCGGCATGGCCCATGGGCCGGTATTGGCTCATGACATTGACATAGGTGTCCGGAGAAATTTCGTTGGCAACAAAGGCCATGGCCTCCCTGGTGCCGGCCAGGTTTTCCGGCAGCACTAAGTGGCGAACCAGAAGACCCCGCGTGGCAATCCCCTGGGGGTCGATCGCCAGATCTCCGACCTGTCGATGCATTTTTTTTAGAGCGGCTTTGACGGTTTCCGGGTAGTCCGGGGCATCGCAGGCCCGGTTGGCAATGCCGGGATCCATGAATTTCAAATCCGGCATGTAGATATCAATAATCCCCTGGAGCAGGCGTAAGGTTTCCCGGGTTTCATATCCGCCGCAGTTGTAGACCAGGGGAATGTGCAGGCCCTTTTCAACAGCCTTTTCCAGGGCGGATAAAATTTGCGGCACCACATGGGTGGGGGTAACAAAATTGATGTTGTGGCAGCCCAGGGTCTGGAGCTCCATCATCATGTCTGCGGCCTGATGTGCTGTTACCGGTTCGCCCCGGCATTCATGGCTGATTTCCCAGTTCTGGCAGAAGCAGCAGGTCAGGCTGCAGCCGGTCATAAATATAGTGCCCGAGCCGTGCCGGCCCACCAGTGGGGTTTCCTCGCCAAAGTGGGGGTGGCAGCCCGAAACCACCATCTGTTCAGCGGTCCCGCAGATTCCGGTTTCGCCGGCTGTCCGGTTGACGTGGCACTGCCTTGGGCAAAGGGTGCAGTCTTGCAGGATTTCGTATGCCCGGCGGATTTTTTCGGCCAGTTTGCCGGTTTTGTGGCTTTCCAGGTATGCCGGGCGGTATGGGCTGCTCATGGGTCTTTCCTGTGTCTGAAGATTATGGATAAGGATAAAGAGCGGCCGGGGCCATGTCAATGACAATTGCCCCGGTCTGTAAATGCCCTGAGCGTTTTTCCGGGGGCGTGTTTCCGGCGGGGATCATAAGTGGCTCAGTGGTTTTCGCATGGGGCCGGCCGGGTGGGCTTTGCTCCCTGCTGACCGCTTGCGCGCTCAATGCGACTCGCAAAGCCCACCCAACCGGCCCCATGGCCAAGCCCCGTTAGTAACGCGGAAAATGCCAGAAAAATCCTAAGAACTGCAATTTTGTTTTTTTTACAAAAATGTAAAAATTGAAGATTTGAAATACAAAAATGTAAAAATAACAGTTTCTGTCTATTTTTTAGAAAACACTAAGGTTGAATATAACCTCTCGATTAAAATAGAAAATAATTGAAAATCGAGATTTTCCGCGCAACTGGCACGGTTCTGGCTATATGGAATACAGGTTCGGAGTTGGGTGTTTTTCAATAACAGATCATCAGGAGGAACAGAGAATGCGGAAAAAGATGAAGGTATCGGTTTTAACAGGATTGCTGGTGGTGTTATGTGCTATGACCGGGTTGTCGGGCAGGGCCCTTGCCGCTGATGTCACTGCGGGAACGGATTTTGCTTCGGCTTATGTGTGGCGGGGAATTACGTTTAATGACGGGCTTGTGGCTCAGCCTTCAGTGGATGTGAGTTCAGGGGGTTTTGGTTTCAACGTCTGGGCCAATATGGATATAGACGACTATGATGATACGCTAAACAGCGGGGAGTTTTCCGAAGTCGATCTGACCCTGTCCTACGGGTTTTCCCTGGATCCCGTGGATGTGAGCGTCGGCTATATCGAATACCTGTTTCCCGAAGGCGGATCCGGGACCCGGGAGGTTTATGCGGGCTTATCGGTTGAGCCGTTTTCCGGGTTTACTGCCGGTGTTACGGGATATTACGACTTTGACGAGGTGGAGGATTATTATGTCAATGTTTCACTGGGCTATGCCTATGAACTGGCAAAAGACCTGACCCTGGGAGCCGGGGCGGCTGTGGGCATCGCCGGCGATGACGCAAGCGCGGGCGAGGATTCGGGCTTTCACGAATACCTGCTTTCGGTTGACTGCGCCTATGCCCTCACCGAGGCCCTGGAAGTAACGGCCTATCTGGCCTACACGGACAATTTTGACAAGGATGTGCTTCCGGATCAGGACACGGATTGGTTCGGCGGAATGGGGATTTACTACAGTTTTTAATATTTCTGATTTTTCCGGTATCACACAGCAAAGCCCGCTGCCGCTGCAGCGGGCTTTGCTGTGTGAAGACAATGCGCTTGTTTTTTCCGGCCAGGCCTGACAGAATCAATTCCCAGGCAATTTCAAAAAAAGTTGCTGTTTGTGCCTGGTTCTGTAATTTTCGCATGATGCCGGCCCGGGGGCGGTTTGCTCCCTGCTGACCGCCTGCGCGCTCAATGCGACTCGCAAACCACCCACGGGCCGGCATCATGGCCGACTGTGTGCAAAGTTTCAAGGGGGGGGCCGGAGCAACACATCCGAACATTTAAAGCAAGGGGCAGGCTTATGGGAAAAATTGTTGCCATTTACGGCAGCCCGCGGCGTGCGGGAAACACCGCAACCCTGCTGGCAGAAGCCGTGGCCGGGGCAAAAAGCCAGGGGGCGCAGGTGGAGGAAATTGTTTTGCGGGACCAAAAGATATCGCCCTGTCTGGAGATATACGGGTGCAAAAACGCGGGTGAATGCGTGATCAAAGATGATTTTCAGGCCGTGCGCGACGCCATGCTGGCCGCAGACGGGCTCATGCTGGCCACGCCCATTTTTTTCTACACGGTCAGCGCCCATGTCAAGGCGCTCATGGATCGATGCCAGTCCCTGTGGGTGAAAAAATACTGGATCGACAAGAGTGAACCCGGCCAACGGCCGAACCGGCGTCAGGGATTGTTGATTTCCGCTGGTGCAACAAAGGGAAAGCGGCTGTTTGACGGGACCCTTCTGACGGTGAAGTATTTTTTCGACGTGCTCGACACCCGCTTGTGGGACAGTCTGCTGTACCGGGAACTGGAATTTGAAGGCGATGTTGAAAAACATCCCCTCTACCTTCAGCAGGCCCGGGATGCCGGCTGCCGCCTGGCAGACGCCATTTGCGCGGATAATGCATAAAAGTGCCGCATGCCTTTGGATCCCGAAGCTGCAAACTCCGGTAAATCCGGGAAGCCGGATTGACACGGCCGGGTTTCAAAATTATATAAAAATAAGGCAGTGTTAAAATCATTTGCGCAAGTGTTTGCCCATGTACTGTAATCCAATGGTAAGGAGGCTGAATGAAAATTCATCGGGGACGTTCTGTGGACAAAATAGTCGAGGAGCAGATTCAGCAGTGGCAGGCATCCAGGGAGGCTGCAAAGAAAGAGGAGCCCGTCAAAAGCTCCGTTATAACCGTTTCCCGGCAGCCCGGCAGCCGGGGCAACGAAATTGCCGTAAAACTGGCCAAAGCCTTTGAGTATGAGCTGTTTGACCGGGAAATCATTCAGCAGATGGCCAAAGATTCCAATATGAGCGCCAAGGTGCTGGAAACCCTGGACGAAAAGGGCCTGAACATGCTCGAGGACGTGATCGCCACAATTGTGGAACAGCGGCATCTGTGGCCGGATCAGTACATGAAGCATCTCATGAAGATCATCGGCACCATCGGCCGGCACGGCAAGGCAGTGATTGTCGGCCGGGGGGCAACCTTTATCATCCCACGGGAGGAAAACATCCGGCTTCGCTTTATTGCTTCCCTGGAAAACCGGATACAAAAGGTGGCAGAGGACTTAAATGTATCCGCTGAAGAGGCCCGGCGGCAGATTTATGACGTGGAGGCCCGGCGCCGCTCCTTTACCCGCAGGTATTTTTATACCAATGTGGATGAGCCCACGCATTACGATATGATCATCAACACCGATGACATCAGCGATGATCAGGCCGTGGCCATGGTGCAATGCCTGGTGGAAACCGGGTTCAAGCGCGGCCCGGTCCGGGGCTAGAGCCGGATTGCGGCACAGATCAGCAAAAGCGCCTCGGTGATTTCACACATGGCCCCGAGCATGTCTCCGGTGATCCCGCCGATGCGTCGGCGGTAAAACCGGATAAGCCATGCGCTGGTTCCAAAAAATACCAGAATCAGAAGCAGACCCCGCCAGCCCAGCAGGAGGCTGAGGAGCACGCAGACCCCGATTCCCCAGAAATTGCCGGCTGACAGGGGGCGGCCGAACAGGTCTGCAGCCGTGCCCCCGGCGGGGCGGGCATAGGGCAGAAACCGCACACCCAGAAGCATGGTCGATCTGGCATAGGCGGGCACGAGCATCAGGGTCAAAAACCGCTCAAAACCGGCGGTTCCGTGGCCCGGCAGCCCGCAAAACCCCCCGTACTTGGCCAGCAGCACGCAGATCAGCGCCACGGCCCCCATGACCCCGATGCGGCTGTCTTTCATGATCGAAAGGGTGGTTTCCCGGTCCCTGTGGGAGAAAAAACCGTCAGCCGCGTCTGCCAGCCCGTCTAAGTGCAGGGCCCCTGTGAGCACCACCAGGACGATGACGTCTGCCGCTCCGGCTGCGGAGGGGGAAAAAAGGCGGAAAAAAAGCGCATCCGCCGCAGCCAGGATCAAGCCCAGGATCAGGCCCACGGCCGGGAAAAAAGGGATCATGGCCCTGGGATGATAGGCGTCTGCCGCTCCGGCCGGCAGGATGGTGATAAAGCGCAGGGCCGCGCCCAGGTGAGTCAGGTGGGTTTTCATCGCCGGGTTCATGGATTATTTTTCACCCATGAGGGTGACGGCCACGGTCCGGGTCCGGTCCCGGTTGTCATGGTTGATGGCCACCACCTGCTGCCAGGTGCCGCACTGCATTCTGCCGCTGCGCACGGGCATGGAAACCGACGGCCCGATGATTGCCGCCTGGACATGGCTGTGGCCGTTTCCGTCGTGCCAGGCCTTTTCATGCTCGTATTCCATTTCCCTGGGGGCCATTCGGTCAATGGCCCGGCGAAGGTCCTCGATAACACCGGGTTCGTATTCAATTGTGGTCAACGAGCCGGTGGAGCCGATGATGGTGGCGGAAATCCGGCCGTTTTGGATCCCCGATTCCCTGACCATCGCCTCGATTTGGCCGGTGATATCGGCCATGCCCGTGTGCGCCTTTAGTTTGACCTCAATGTCTTTGCAATACACAGTTGTGCTCATGATGCCTTTTTCCTGGTTCTTTGTAAATTTTGCCGCATCTGCAGCTTTTTGGGTAGCATATTACAAGTGAAGAATCAAATCCAATGGGTTTGACCGGGATGGCTGCGGCCAAAAGATACTTGACTGTTTCGGGTATGTGGCCTAATTTGTTTTCGATAATCGAAATTTTGAGAGAAAGGACCTTTTTATATGGCTTATTCCATTGCACTGGCCGGCAAGGGCGGCACCGGCAAGACCACAACCGCCGGCCTGCTGATTAAATATTTGTTAAAAACCGATCGCAAACCTGTTCTGGCTGTTGATGCCGATTCCAATGCCAATTTAAACGAGGTGCTCGGCCTGGAGATCACCGATACACTGGGGCAGGCCAGGGAAGACATGAAAAAGGGCAAGGTGCCCAGCGGTATGACAAAGGACGTTTTCATGTCCATGCGCCTGGAGCAGGCGGTCATGGAATCCGGTGACTGCGATTTGGTGGTCATGGGGCAACCCGAAGGCCAGGGCTGCTATTGCGCGGCCAACACTTTGCTGACCAATTTCCTTGACCGGCTCCAGGACAACTACCCCTATATTGTGATCGACAATGAGGCGGGTATGGAACATATCAGCCGGATGACAACCCACAACGTGGATGTTCTGCTGATCGTCACCGACGCTTCCCGGCGGGGGCTGCAGGCGGCGATGCGGATCCATGAGCTGGCCCGGAGCTTAAATATTGGGGTGGCCAGAAGTTACGTGATCATCAACCAGGTCAAGTCCGGGGCGCCGGATCAGGCCCTGGAAATGTTAAACCAAGCGGGTATCGAACTTGGCGGCGTTCTGCCCGAGGACGACACGGTTTATGATTATGATTTTCAGGGCCGGCCCATGATCGAGCTGCCTGATGACAATCCGGTGGTCCGGGCTGCATATGAGATGTTTGACAAAATCATGGAAACAGAAACTGCAAAGGCAGGTGGACATACCGTATAACGATCTGCATATTTATTATCTCCGGGGCCGCGTAGCAAACGCGCCTGATGGACTTGGCCCGGAATTTATCGGCAACTGGCAGGAGTCTGACGCGGCCTTTCTTTTTTTCACCCGGCCCGCGGAAAGCCGGGTAAACGCGCTTCTGCGGCGGCAGCCGGAACTCGTGCTCGTGGACACCTTTCACATGTCCTATGCGGACTGGCACGGCGGCGAAATCAAACCGTTTGTGACAGATCGGTTTTACGTGGCCCCGCCGTGGGCGGCTTCAGGCCGGGCTGATGACCGGCTTCCCATTCTGCTCGATCCCGGGGTGGTATTTGGCGCGGGCACGCATCCCACCACACAAAGCTGCCTGGAAGCCCTGGAAATCGTCTGGCAGCAGGGAGGTGCCGGGTCGGCCCTGGACCTGGGAACCGGCACGGGCCTGTTGGCCCTGGCAGCGGCCAGACTGGGCTGTCCCCGGGTGCTGGCAGTGGACAATAACGACCTGGCCGTGCGCACCACCCGGGAAAATATCCGTGCCAACAACCTGGATGCCCGGACACTGGCGGTCATCGCAGACGCCAGGGACCTGATGGCATGCCCGGTGGATCTTGTCATGGCCAATATCCATTTTGACGTAATGCGACAACTGCTGGCAAGCCCTGAATTTTATGAAAAAAAATGGTTCATTCTCTCGGGTCTTTTGCGAACCCAGGCCCGGCATGTCGAAGAGATGATTCATTACGGACCGGGCCGCATTGTCCAGCGGTGGATCAACGACGGTGTCTGGTACACGTTTCTCGGCGCTTGTACCGGCTGAGCCTTTTTCAAGGGGTGTTCATGTATATCAAATGCTGGGGATCCCGCGGATCCATTCCGGTTTCAGGTCGCGAGTTTCAAAAATACGGAGGCGACACCACCTGCATTGAAATCCGCACCCGAAGCGATGACCTGATTATCGTGGATGCCGGAACCGGCATTCGCAGGCTCGGCAACCAGCTGATCCGGGAAAACCGGCAGGTATACCACTTTATTTTCACCCATTCCCATTGGGATCACCTGATGGGGTTTCCCTTTTTCAAGCCGCTTTACGAGAAAACCTCCCGGATCATGATGCACCGATGCCCGTTTCCCGGCAAATACGTGGAAACCATTGTGACCAAGCTCATGCGGCCCCCGCTTTTTCCGGTACGGTATTCGGATCTGACCGCACAGGTGATTTACCGGGATGGATGCCCGGATGCCTTTGAGATTGGCTCTGTGACCGTGACGCCCATTTCCCTGAGCCATCCCAACGGCGGGTGCGGGTACAAATTTCAGGAAGGCGGAAAAACCTTTGTTTTTCTGACCGATAACGAGCTGGGTTTCGTGCACCCCGGCGGATGCCGGCATGCCGATTATGTAAGCTTTTGTGAAGGCGCGGATCTGTTGATCCATGACGCGGAATTCAGCCCCGGGGAATACAGCAGAAGCATCGAATGGGGGCATTCCTCGTGCATGCATACCCTGCGCATGGCCATGGAGGCCCGGGTTAAATCTTTGGGCCTGTTTCATCTCAATCAGGACCGGACCGATGACCAGATGGATGAACTGGTGGCCGGATGCCGACGGGCGCTTTCAGACAATGATTCGCAAATCGATTGTTTCGGCGTCAGCCGGGACATGACTTTTGAATTATAGGCAGCAATGGGGGGCATATGAGAGAAGAGATCGCCAAAGCCGCCGAGTATCTGCTTTCATCCAGGCATACAGTGGCGCTGACAGGTGCGGGGATTTCCGTGGAAAGCGGGATACCGCCTTTCCGCGGGCCGGGCAGCCTTTGGGAGAAATTTGATCCCATGGAATATGCCCATATCAACGCTTTTTTAAAGGATCCGGAAAAAATCTGGAAAACCCTGATTGCCGAAATGCGGGATGTACTTATGAATGCCGCACCCAATGCCGGTCATTTCGGCCTGGCCCGGCTCGAGGAACTGGGCCTGATGGGCACCGTGATCACCCAGAATATTGACGGACTGCACCAAAAGGCCGGCAGCACGGATGTGATCGAGTTTCACGGCAATTTCGCCTGGCTCAGCTGTCTGGAATGCGGCATTCGTAAGGAGATTGGCCAGGTAAACGCTGCCGACATCCCCCCCAGATGTGATTGCGGCGGGATTTTCCGGCCGGATTGCGTATTTTTCGGGGAACTCATTCCCCCCGAGGCCCTGGACCGGTCCCAGCAGGCCTCGGCCCGGTGCGACGTAATGCTCGTGGTGGGCACTTCCGCCACGGTTCAGCCGGCGGCCTACATGCCGGTCATCGCCCGGCAGCGGGGCGCTGTGATCATTGAAATCAATCCCGAACCCACGCCTTTGACCGGAACCACCAGCCAGGTCCTTGTCCAGGGCAAAGCCGGTGAAGCGATGAATGAACTGGTTTCTGCAGTGGAGTCGCTGAAAAAATAAAATCTCAAACCGGCAAGGATTCAATCTTTTTTATATGACAACCGAAATAAACCCATGGGTGGTGGACGTGCACATGCCGCCGCCGTCCCTTGAAGATAACACCGCGGATGCCGACCGCCTGGAAAAGGCCCTGGCCGCAAAAATCGGGGTCGGGCGGGTGGCCATCAATCTGGAACTGAGCCGGAAACTGCCTGAAAAACTTCGGTCATGGCAGTATGTCTGCAAATGTGTGGTTTTTGGCGCTGCCGGCAGATGGCAGCTCATTGATGTGCTCAACCCGCATGAGCCGTCCGCCGCCGCCGGCCTGGCCGTGGACCTGGGCACCACCCGGGTGGTGCTTCGGATAGTGGACCTGCAGACCGGTGAAAATCTCGGCCAGACCGCCTTTGATAATCCCCAGGTCGAAATCGGGCCGGATATCCTCACCCGGATTCATTACGCGGACCAGCCCGAAGGCCTTGAGCGGCTCCACAGCCTGATAATCAACAGCATCAATGCCGCGGCCGCTGATCTGTGCCAAAGCGCCGGCATTGACCCCGGGCAGGTTTTTTTAGCCGCTGTGTCCGGCAACACCAGTATGTCCCACCTGTTTATGGGCCTGCCGGCCGGCGGGATCATCCGGGAACCCTATATTCCGGCGGTCAATGCCCCGGAGGTGATGCGGGCATCCGAACCGGGCTTGCAACTCAATGACGCAGCAGCGGTGTTTGTTTTTCCCAACGTGGGCTCCTATTTCGGCGGCGACCTGTTATCCGGTGCCTATTATGCAGGCTTTCATGAAAACGAGCAGGTGGCCATGCTCGTGGATGTGGGCACAAATGCCGAAGTGCTTCTGGGAAATCGCGACTGGCTGGTGGTGTGTGCCGGTGCGGCCGGCCCGGCCCTGGAAGGGGGCGTGTCTGAAATCGGTATGACCGCAGGTCCGGGGGTTATTGACAGCGTCCGCATTGACCCGGAAACCCGGGAGTTTGAAATTCATACCATTGATGAAAAGCCGCCCAGGGGAATCTGCGGCTCGGGCATGATCGACCTGGCCGCCCAGTTGTTTGTTTCCGGGATGCTCGATATCCGGGGCCGCCTGGTGCCCGAGGCCTGCGGCAGCCGTCTTAAGGAACACGACGATATGCGCCACCTGGTGGTGGCGCTTGCAGACCAGTCTGCCACCGGCGGGGATTTGACCATCAGTCAGGCCGACATTGACAGCCTGATCCGGTCAAAGGCGGCCATGTATACCATCCTGGAAACCATTATCGGCTACGTGGGCATTTCCTTTCAAGACATTGAGGCCTTTTACGTTGCCGGCACTTTTGGTTCTTTTATTCGCCCCCGCTCGGCCATTTCCATCGGCATGCTTCCGGATCTGCCCGAGTCCACTTATTGTTCCCTGGGCAACAGTTCACTTGAAGGCGCTGTGCGTCTGCTCCAGTCCCGCAATGCCGTGGAAGCCGTTGAATCGATCAAAGAACGGATGACCTACCTGGAGTTAAACGTCAATCAGGACTTCATGAACCGGTTTTCCGCAGCCAAGTTTCTGCCCCACACGGATGCCGGCCGTTTTCCATCGGTGCACCGGCCGGGATAAATCCCGGCCGGCGCTCCGGGAGCTACTTCTTGTCGTGTTCCCGCTGGGAATTGTTTTTCCTGGAGCGGGATTTGCCGAAGGTGCCCCGCCAGATTTTCCCCTTTTTGGATCTTTGGTCTCCTTTGCCCATTTTTTTGTACTCCTTTCTATCTATTTATAATTATTGAAATTTTTCATCCCAGTACAGACAGGGATGAAATTCATACCAGGCCAGTCCCTGCAGGGTCGAGCCCCGGGTACATGGATTCATGATACCGGCCGTTACGCAATTGTCAACAATATCATGGACGTCTGTTTCAATTCCCGCGCCCTGGGCCACCGCCGTCATGAGGCCGCCTTCTGCCATGCAGGATTTGGTGTGGGGCCGGATCTGCTTTAGAAAAATCACAGAATGGTCAATGAATCGGGCCGGATGGTGGGAAAGCACCTTGCGCACCGCGGATTCCGATTCCAGGGTACCGGTTTGCCGGGCGTCCTCAAATAAAATACGCGCCACATGGGGCATGAAAAACATTTCACCCACTGCAAATCGCAGCATCCGGTCCTCCCATGCCCCGGTTTGCCGGCCCCTGACCGGAATCAGGATCCGCTCCTCAAAAGCCATGAGCAGGTAATCGTGCTTTTCTTCGTCAGACAGGGGGATCTGCTCGGTGTAAACGTTTTCCGATTCCAGGGCGGCATCAATTAACACGGCCATCACCTGGCAATCCGGCTCTGAAAGCTTTGCGGAAAGTGCCCCGGCAAGACGGTTGATCGGATTCTTATCAGTTTCCATGACAATAACCTCCCTTTCATGGTGAAATGACAGGCTGAAAACAGAAACCAGGGAATGGATAGCGGCGGAGGATTCGATTGTTTCTTATACTTAATCTAACAATATAGGTATCATCCAAAACCGGCGCAAGGATAAAAAAACGGCAGGCCGTGGGCGCCGGTCCAAAAGGGGCGCCTGTTGCGCTTTCGTGCATTGACATTTGATTCGGGTTATGGAAGAGTAATTACTTTATTTGGAAACCGCATTGAATTCAATCGGCTGTGGAGGAAAAAATGGCGGCAACAGACAAGCTGCAGCACCCGGATGTCACACCTGAAATGATTCGGGAAATCGATGATATCATTGAATCCCAGAAAAACGCCCCTGGCGCGGTGATTCCGGTTTTGCGCATGAGCCAGGACGTGGTGGGCTATCTGCCTGTGGAGGTGATTGATTATATCAGCGCCGGGCTCAATATCCCCTCCAGTGATGTATACGGGGTGGCCACGTTTTATTCCCTGTTTTCCCTGACCCCCAAGGGCCGGCACAAGATCCGGGCCTGCCTGGGAACGGCCTGCTATGTCAAGGGCATCAAGGAGGTCATGGGCCGGATCAGCAAGGAATTTGATCTTGAGGTGGGCGGCACCACCGAAGATCGGCGGTTTTCCCTGGAAGCAGTGCGTTGTCTTGGGGCATGCGGTCTGGCACCGGTTGTGGTTGTGGACCAGGACACCTACGGCAGTATTTCCGCAGACCAGGTATCCGGGATTCTGGAAAAATACGAATAGTCATCGGGCTGCGCATCAGGGAGAGGATGCGTTTTTCATCCGATTTTTGTTACTGACATGGACTGGAATATTTTCGGGAGATAATCATGGATCAGGCGAGACTTCATTTGATGCTTTGCGGCGGCACCGGCTGCCATGCCAGCGGCAGCAAAAGTTTTCATGAAGCGCTGGATGCGGAATTGAAGAACCAGGGGCTTGAAAAGGAAGTCCGGGTGATTGAGACCGGCTGCAACGGGTTTTGCGCCCTTGGGCCGGTTATGCTGGTACAGCCGGAGGGGATTTTTTATCAGCAGCTCAAAGCCGACGACGCCGCTGAGCTTGTGGAGTCCCATTTTTTAAAGGGCCGCCCGGTGCAGCGGCTCATGTACCGGGATCCTGTATCCAAAAAGACCATGGCCCACATGGACGAAATTCCCTTTTTCGCCCACCAGATGATCTGGGCCATGCGCAACAAGGGCCTGATCGATCCGGAAAGCATTGACGAATACATTGCCAGGGACGGCTATTTCGGAATGGCAAAGGCCCTGACCGAGATGAGCAGCGAAGATATCATCGAGGAGATCAAGGCATCCGGCCTGCGCGGCCGGGGCGGCGCCGGTTTTCCCACGGGCGTGAAGTGGGGGTTTGCAGCACAGGCCCAAAGCGATGTCAAGTATGTTCTGTGCAATGCCGACGAGGGTGATCCGGGCGCGTTTATGGACCGCAGTATCCTGGAGGCCGATCCCCATGCAGTGCTTGAAGGCATGGTCATTGCCGCAAAAGCCATCAACGCCACTCAGGGCTATATTTACTGCCGCACGGAATATCCCCTGGCCATCCAGCGCCTGAGCCTGGCCATTGAAAAAGCCCGGGACTACGGCCTGCTGGGCGATGATATCCTGGGCAGCGGGTTTGGTTTTGACGTGGATATCTACCAGGGCGCGGGCGCATTTGTGTGCGGCGAGGAAACCGCCCTGATGCGTTCCATTGAGGGCAGGCGCGGCATGCCGCGTCCCCGGCCCCCGTTTCCGGCCAACAAGGGGCTCTGGGACAAGCCCACGGTTTTAAACAATGTGGAAACCCTGGCCAATGTCGGGCAGATCATGTTAAACGGCGGCCAGTGGTATGCCAGTGTGGGTACCGAGAGCAGCAAGGGAACCAAGGTATTTGCCATTTCCGGCGATATTAACAATATCGGCCTGGTGGAAGTGCCCATGGGCATATCCTTGCGCAAAATGATTTATGATATCGGCGGCGGCATTCCCAACAAGCGCAAGTTCAAGGCCGTGCAGCTCGGCGGCCCCTCTGGCGGGTGTATTCCGGAAAAATACCTGGACACGCCGGTGGATTATGAGGAAATCGCCAAGGTCGGGGCCATCATGGGTTCCGGCGGCGTGATCGTCATGGATGAAAAGACCTGCATGGTGGACATGGCGCGGTTTTTCATGGATTTCATCCAGGAGGAGTCCTGCGGCAAATGCACCCCCTGCCGGGAGGGCACTCGCCGGATACTCGAGATTCTGGAAAAAATTTCCGAGGGCCGGGGCGAACCCGGGGATATCGAAACCCTGGAGGAACTTTCGGAAGTGATCAAAAGCTCTTCATTGTGCGGCCTGGGCCAGACCGCGCCCAACCCGGTGCTCTCCACCCTGACCTATTTCCGGGATGAATATTACGCCCATGTCTATGAAAAGCGGTGTCCGGCCAAACGGTGTGTGGCCTTTTTGCAGTTTACCGTGGATGAGGACAAGTGCAAGAAGTGCGGGCTTTGCTTCAAGGCCTGCCCCACCGGTGCGGTGCAGTGGGAGAAAAAGCAGCCGGCCTCAATTGACAAGGAAAAATGCATCCAGTGCATGGCCTGCTATGACGCCTGCCGGTTTGATGCAATCGAATAAAACGGCAAATGCCGGCTTTTACCGCCGGCATTCATGAAATTGCGGGATACAGCGGCGGTCTTTTTTCAGACCGCCGCTTTTTTTTGGTAATAGGCGGCAATGGCGCTGCACAGGCCGTCAATGGTGTATTCGTCTGCAACCACGTCCATCTCTAAGCCCATATCAGAAGCGGTTTGAGCTGTAATCGGGCCGATTGCGGCCAGGGTGGCACCGGAAAGCAGCTGCTTTGCCCCGGATTCGGGCAAAAGGGCCATGAAGTTTTTCACCGTGGAGGAACTGGTAAAGGTGACCATATCCACCTGGCCGGATTTCAGGGCTTCGGCCAGCTCACCGGCTTCGGCCTGGCCCTGTACGGCGCGGTAGGAAAGGATTTCATCCACGCCGGCCCCCATTTTTGAAAGTTCTTCAGGCAGCACCGGACGCGCCCCTTCGGCCCTGGGCAGCAGAATTTTTTTGCCGGAAACATCCTGGCCGGCAAAGGCGCTGACCACGGACTCGGCCCGGTAGCTTTCGGGTATGATATCCGCGTTTAACCCATTGTCATTCATGCGCTTTGCTGTGGCCGGCCCGATGGCTGCAGTCCGGATGCGGCCCAGAGCCCGGGTGTCGTATCCCAGGGCGTGCAGGCGGCTGAAAAATGCATCCACTCCGTTGACACTGGTAAATACGAGCCAGTCGTATCCGCTGATGTTTTCAATGGCCGCATCCAGGGCAGACAGATCCTTGGCCGGCTCGATTTCAATCACCGGCATTTCCAGGCATGCCGCTCCCATTTGCGAAAGCCTTTCCACAAGGTCGCTTGCCTGTTTTCGGGCCCGGGTCACCACAATCCGCCGGCCAAACAGGGGCCTGTTTTCAAACCACTGCATTTTTTCGCGCAGGCTGACCACCTCGCCGATCACGATGATACACGGTGCCTTTAGCCCGGCTGCGGCCACATTGCCGCAGATGGTCTCAAGGGTTCCGGAAACCGTCTGCTGGCCGGCGGTGGTGCCCCATCGCACAAGTGCTGCCGGGGTTTTGGGGTCTTTTCCAAACTGCCGGAGTTTTTCCACAATATTGGGCAGGTTCCTGACCCCCATGAAAAACACCAGGGTGCCGCCGGTGTCGGCCAGGGCCTGCCAGTTAAGCATGGATTCGGTCTTGTCCGGATCTTCGTGGCCGGTGATAAAGGTCACGCACGAGGCAAACTGCCGGTGGGTCAGGGGGATGCCCGCATAGGCGGGTGCGGCCACCGCGGATGTCACCCCGGGCACCACTTCGAATGCCAGTCCGGCGGCCACCAGTTCCTCGATTTCCTCGCCGCCCCGGCCGAAAATAAACGGGTCCCCGCCCTTGAGCCGGGCCACCACGCTTCCGGCCCCGGCTTTTTTTACCAGAAGGGCGTTGATGCCGTCCTGGTTGAGGGTGTGATCCCCGCCCTTTTTGCCCACGTAGATCAGCTCCGCGTCAGTGCGGGCGTATTTGAGCAGTTCAGCAGACGCCAGGTAATCGTATACCACCACGTCTGCCGCGGCAATGCAGTCGATTCCCTTCCGGGTGATCAGGCCCGGATCACCCGGGCCGGCGCCGATCAGATAAACCTTTCCGCTCATGTCTGCCGGGCCTCCTCTATGAGCCGTTGGACAATATCGCCGGCGCCGCGCTCAATCATGCGTCCGGCCACGGCGGTTCCCAGTTTTTCCGGATCATTGGCCGGTCCCTGCATTTGCTCGCGGTACATCACTGAACCATCGATTTCAGCCACCATGGCATTTATAGTCAGTGTTTGGCCCTGTTTCTGTGCATATGCGGCAATGGGCACCTGGCATCCGCCCTGGAGGCGCTTTAAAAAAGCGCGTTCTGCCAGCACGGTACAGGCTGTATCCGCATGATGAATGGCGGCCAGCAGATCGGCTGTTTCAGCATCGTTTTTCCGGGCTTCAATGCACAAAGCCCCCTGGCCCACCGCAGGCACCAGGGTTTGGGGATCGATTTTTGCGGTGATTTGGTCGCCGAAACCCAGGCGCATCATGCCCGCTGCAGCCAGGATTACGGCATCCAGGTTTTCGGTTTTCAGCTTTTTGATCCGGGTGTCAATGTTGCCCCGCAGGGGCCGGATATCCAGGTCCGGCCGGAGATAAAGCATCTGAGAGCCCCGGCGCAGGCTGCTGGTGCCGATGGCGGCGCCCTTTGGAAGGTCCTCGATTTTTGTGACATTTCTGGCGATCAAGGCGTCACAAGGATTTTCCCGCACCGGAATGGCGGCAATGCAGAGGCCTTCGGGGATTTCCCCGGGCATATCCTTCATGCTGTGCACGGCCATGTGGATGTCTTCTGCCAGCAGGGCTTCCTCGATTTCCTTGACAAACAGGCCCTTGCCGCCCACTTTGGCCAGGGGCACATCCAGGATCTTGTCCCCGCTGGTCTTGATGACCGCAAGTTCCACGGAAATATCGGGACGGTGCGCCTGGATCTGATCCTTGACCCAGTTGGCCTGCCAGAGGGCAAGCTGGCTGCCGCGGGTGCCGATTCGTATGGTTCCGGGATTCATATGCCGCAGCTGCCGCAGCTCGTGGATGCGCATCCCCCGCAGGCCGAGCCCGCTGACGCGCTCACGGTCCGGCCGCCCTCTCCCTTGCTCACAAACCCGCAGGCCGAAAGCCGCCTTTGGACTTCTTCGGTGCCGCAGTCCGGGCAGGCCGGGGTTTCTTTTCCGAAAATCAGGGTTTCAAATGTTTTGTCGCATTTGTGACAATAATATTCATAAATGGGCATGACATGCCTCCTATGGTAAATTTTGTCCGCTTTCATATCCCATACAGAGCCGAATGTAAACAAGTTAACCATGCCTGCCAACCAATCAAGGCCGGCCGCGGCTATGCTTGGGCCTGCCGGTCCGTGTCCGGGTCTGCGGCCATCTGTCCGATCCGGGCAATGTCTTCAGATGCGTCATATCCGCAGGCGCTTGCGGCTTCGAATTCGGCCAGGGCCTTTTCCGGCTCGTTTTGCTGAAAATAGACCTGTCCCAGCCGGTACCGGAACAGCCCGTTGTCCGGGGCCATTTCCGAGGCCCGCCGGCAGAACATCAGGGCGATATCGGCGTTTCTGCCCTGTTTGTCATAAAGCCAGCCCAGGGCCGAAAGGGCTTCGGCGTCGTCAGGCCGGAGTTTCAGGGCGGTTTTATAGGCGACTGTGGCATCCGTATTTTGTCCAAGGCGCAGGTAACAGTCTGCCAGGTACCGGTATGCAATTCCGGATTTTTCGTTTAACTTCACTGCCTTTTCCAGGTATTGCAGCGCCTTTTCCGGCTCATTGATTTCCAGGTATACCCGCCCGGTCTGAAAGGCCACCTCAAAGACTTCCGGGTCGATCTGTTCCGCGCCGGAGAAATATTCAAGGGCCTTTTCATAATCGCCCCGGCACATATGCGCGTAACCGGCATTATACAATGCCATTACCTCTCCGGGGTCCAGCTCGGCGGCCCGGACAAAGCATTCCAGGGCCGCGTCCAGATCCTGTCTGACCCCGTAGCACACCCCCAGACTGTTATAGACGTTCACATTGTCCGGGTCCATGGCAAGGGCGCGTTTAAATTCAAACACAGCCCCGTCAATGTCGCCGGCCTGGTAATACTTGTCCCCGGAGATGTTGAGGCTGACCGCATCAAAGGCCGTGGTGCTGCCCGGCCCGAAAAACTCCGCATGCTCCAGGGCCTTCTGGGCGTTGATCAGAATTTCCCGCCGGTCGAAATCCAGGGCGGGATAGGCGGCAATGCCGATGGTCAGGCTCCGGTCCTGCTGGCTGGCGATTTGTTCCTGCAGGCCGCGGGCCAGTGCAATGGCGCCGGCTTCATCCACGCCCGGAAAAAAACAGGCCAGCTTGTCCTCGTCAAACACCCCCCAGAAGCCCTTGTGCTGCCGGCATGCCTGGCGTACGGCCGCAGCCGTGTCCAGGGCCAGGGTTTCCGGCTCCGGATGTGCGGCAAAATCGTCCATGCGCAGAACCAGCACGGAAAACAAATTCGTGTCCGCCAGCCGGCCGGCTGCCGCTTCCATGAGCCGGCCCGGGGATATGGCGGCATCGGGCAGGCTGGTCAGGGCGGCAAGGGTCCGGGCTGCGGCCTGGTCTGTTGCCGGCCCGTGGGCGGGCAAAGGTTCTCCCACCCCGCTCTGAGACAGCAGAAATGCGCTGCTCGAAGTCTGACTGCGGTGTACAAAGGCATTGGTGTCGCTCATGAAAAACTCCCTGACAGCAAAAGATTCACGGCATGTGAAATCATTTCAACTTCATCGGACAATACGGTTCGCAGGTCCACAAGAAAAGTATCCGACTCGATCCGGCCGGTGACAGCGGGCCGCTGTTGGCGCAGGCGTTGATCCATCCGGGCCGCGGATATGCCCTGGATGGAAATGGCCACGCACCGGGTGGGCAGTTCCAGCAGTGGAAGCGAGCCGCCCCCGGCCCTGGATGCCGAATCAATGATCCGGCAAGTGAGCCGGTCATCGCTGATCTGCCCCAGAAGACCGGCAAGGCGCTCGGCCTTTTCCCGGATGTCGGCCAGGGGACAGGTGAGCATGTACAACGTGGGAATGGTCTGCATGGCCGAGGCTTCATCCCGGTAGGCGCGCAGGGTACTTTCCAGGGCGGCCAGGGTGAGTTTGTCAATGCGCAGGGCCCGGGTCAGGGGGTTTTTTTTGATTTTTTCCATGACCGGCCGGGAGCCTGCAATAATTCCGGCCTGGGGGCCGCCCAGGAGTTTGTCGCCGCTGAAGGTCACAATGTCGGCCCCGGCGGCAACGGATTGCTGGACCGTGGGTTCACGGCTGAGCCCGTATCTGGAAAAATCCACCAGGGTGCCGGAGCCCAGGTCCTCCATCACGGGCACCCCTGCCTGTTTGCCCATCTCAGCCATGTCCTTTAGGCCAACGCTTGCGGTAAAGCCCACAATGCCGTAGTTGCTGGTGTGCACTTTGAGCAGAAGGCCGGTGTTTTCGTTGATGGCCGATTCATAATCCCGTGGGTGGGTGCGGTTGGTGGTGCCCACCTCCCGGAGGATGGCCCCGCTTTTGGCCATGACATCCGGAATCCGGAAGGCACCGCCGATTTCCACCAGTTCTCCCCTGGATACCACCACTTCCCGGCCCCTTGCCACGGTGTCCAGGCACAAGAGCACGGCCCCGGCGTTGTTGTTGACCGCCATGGCGGCTTCTGCCCCGGTAAGTTCGCAGATGAGGTCCTCCACGATCTCGTAGCGCGATCCCCGCCGGCCTTCGGCCAGGTTGAATTCCAGGTTTGAGTACCGGCCGGCCGCGGCTGCCATGTGCGTCATGGCTTTTTGCGACAAAACAGAACGGCCCAGGTTGGTGTGCACCACCACGCCCGTGGCGTTGATGACATGGGTGAGGTTTTCGGCCATGGCCGACCGGACTTGGTTTCTGATCCGGCGGAAAATGTCCTGTTCGGAAATGTCGGCATCATCGGCCGGAGGGGCTTGGGAAACAAGATCCTTGCGGATTGCATCCAGAACCCGGCGCACTGCGGATTTGACAACCGATCTGGGGGCGTCTGCCAGTTGCGGATCTCCGGCTGCGACCTCCAGCATGGATTCCACCGAGGGCAGGCGCCGCAGCAGGGCGTGCCGGTCTTTGAGGGAGGCTTGGTCGTTTTTTTCGGACATACCCGGCAATTTTGTATGAGTGTGGATGCAGTCAAATGACCGGAGACAGTTGGGGGCTGTCTCCGGCCGGCGATTTTGCTGTTAAAATAAGAAATTATACACTCATATCATTTCAAAGGCGCCAGGTTCAATGTTTTTTTCGGTATTAGGTGCCTTCTTCCCAGCTGTCAAGGTAATCTTTCTGCTCCTGGGTAAATTCGTCGATTTCCACACCCATGGCTTTAAGCTGCAGACCTGCGATCTGGTCGTCGAGTTCTTCCGGAAGTTTCAGGACCCGGGCTTCAAGCGCGCCTTTGTTCTTGACTCCGTATTCGCAGGCCAGGGCCTGGCCGCAGAAGGAGGTGGACATGACCTCGCTGGGATGACCCTCGGCTGCCGCCAGGTTCACCAGCCGGCCTTCTCCCAGCACGAAAAGCTTTTTGTCGTCTATCACGAATTCATCCATAAACGGACGCACCTGGCGGACGGAGGAAACGGCTTTGCGCAGGGGCTCCAGCTGGAGTTCATTGTCAAAATGGCCGGAGTTGGCAAGGATTGCGCCGTTTTTCATCTGCTTCATGTGCTCGATGTTGATGACATGCTTATTTCCTGTCACCGTGCAGAAAACATCGCCGATTTTGGCTGCATCGGCCATCTTCATGACCCGGTAGCCGTCATAGTGCGCCTGCAGGGCCCGGAAGTTGTCAACCTCGGTGACAATAACGTTTGCGCCCAGGCCCTTGGCGCGTTGGGCCACTCCTTTGCCGCAACTTCCGTAGCCGCAGACCACAAACGTCTTTCCGGCATACAGCAGGTTGGTGGCCCGCAGGATTCCGTCAATGCTGGATTGGCCCGTGCCGTAATAGTTGTCCACCATATGCTTGGTCTTGTTGTCGTTGACAGCGATCATGGGGTATTTTAACACACCGGCTTTTTCCATGGCTTTGAGGCGGATGATGCCCGTGGTGGTTTCCTCGCAGCCGCAAATGATTTCCGGGATCAGATGCGGGTGGTTTTTATGGATTTCCGATACCAGGTCACAGCCGTCGTCAATGGTGATATGGGGCTTGAAATCAATGACATTGTTGATGTAGCGGTAGTAGTCCTCGGTGGTTTCGCCCTTGTAGGCCCAGACGCGGACGCCTTCCTCGGCCAGGGCCGCGGCCACGTCGTCCTGGGTGGAAAGGGGATTGCACCCGGTGATGGCCACGTCTGCGCCCCCTGCGATCAGGGTGCGCACCAGTATGCCCGTTTCCTTGGTCACATGCAGGGCCAGGCCCACCCGGATGCCAGACAGGGGCTTTTCTTTTGAAAAACGTTTGCGCACTTCAAGAAGGGCTCCCATATTGAGTTCGGCCAGTTCCATGTTGCGGGCGCCCTGGCCGGCCAGGGAAATGTCTTTGACCTCATAATTTTTTCCGGTGTCCATTGGCTTCTCCTTTGGAAAAGTTGATTGGGTTAGACAAAACCGTAAAAAGCTTCTTGCGTCGTACGCTGTTTGTCAGGAAGGAAGTCCTGCGGTCGGGGTCGGCTTTTTCGCTCCTGACCGTTTTTGCGGATTTATCAAATGCCTTTGCTTAAAATTGACAAACCCGCTCTGCCTTGCTCAAACAGTTTGAAATCTTTATGCAAAAACGCTCAATGTCGCTTCAAAAGCCGACCCCGCCCTTGGACTTCCTTGGAAGTGCTCTTCCGGCCGCAGCCCACGGGATCGGGCATGAAAACAGCGCTTTTTAAGACTTGAATGTGTTCCTTCCGACTCCCTTGGTGGCAAACTTTGCACACAGCCGGCCATGATACCGGCCCGGGGGTGGTTTTCGAGTCGCATTGAGCGCGCAAGCGGTCAGCAGGGAGAAAACCGCCACCGGGTCGGTATCATGCGAAAATTATAGAACCAGGCACGAACAGCAACTTCTTTGATGTTATTTTGTTCCGTCACTATGGATAAGCTTGTAAAAAGTCTTTTTTCCAGGCAGTGTTAAGTTTTAAGTGATTAAGTGTTAAGAAAAATCAATAGGTTATTTTTTTAGCTGAATACGTCACCTTAGCGAAAATATAAAAATCAACCCGCCGGCTGTCAAATAGCCGGGGCAGGCCCGGCCATCCAGGGAAATGCCCGGGGATAGATGGGGTGCTGTTGTCACGGGGCCTGCAGGACCACCCGGGTGGGAGAGGGTTTTGGTGATGGCTGGATGAGGTTAAAAATTGTTTAAAATCGAAATGTTGCATTCAGCCGCAGAGAAGTTCGGGTTGTATTGTGAAAAATAAGATATAAACTGATCTGCTGTGGCTTGTGAAAAAATGATCTGAAACGCTGCGTTCAGGTGAAAAACAAATCGCATGACAGGAGTTTGATTCGATATATGGGCCGGGATGAGATCCGTGTGGTCAATGCACGGCAGAACAATCTTAAAAATATCAATGTCACCGTGCCCGTGGGCGCGGTAACCGTTGTCACAGGCGTGGCCGGGGCGGGAAAGTCGTCTCTGGCCTTTGACGTGCTTTATGCCGAAGGCTACCGCAGGTACGTGGAGACCTTTTCCCCCTATGCCCGCCAGTTTCTGGAGCGGCTGGACCGGCCAGAGGCGGACCGCATCGAGGGGGTGCTGCCGGCCATCTCCATTGCCCGCACCTCGCCGGTGCAGACGTCGCGTTCCACCGTGGGCACCATGACCTCCATTGACGATTACCTGCGTTCTTTGTTTGCCCGGGCAGCCGACCTTTACTGCCGGGACTGCGGCCGGCCGGTGCACCGGGAAAGCCCGGAGCACATTTTTGACGCCCTGCTGGCCCGGGTCCGGGACAGAACCGCATTGATCTGTTTTTCCCGGCCCATTGGGGACGCAGGCCCGGGCGACGTTCGCGAAACCCTGGAACAGGCGGGTTTTTCCCGGGTGCTGGAGCAGGGACAGGCCCTTCGCATTGAAGAGGCCGTTTTGGATTACGGCGGCACAGGGCCGGTGACCGTGGTGCTCGACCGGGTGAAAATCCGCCCTGATGCCCGGGCCCGGATCATTGATTCCATTGAGGCGGCTTTGCAGTACGGCCATGGGCGGATCCGGGTGCAAATGGCAGACAGGGACGAGACCCTGCATTTCAGCAACAGCCTGCACTGCCCGGTCTGCGATATCGAGTATGCCGAACCCGCGGCCGCCCTGTTTTCCTTTAACAATCCCGTGGGTGCCTGCGAGACCTGCAACGGGTTTGGCCGGATCATTGACATTGACCCGGACCTGGTGATCCCGGATCCCGGGCAAAGCATCGCCGGCGGAGCGATCCGGCCCTTTCAGACCCAGACCTATTCCGCCTGCCAGAAGGATCTCATGGCCTGGATGCGCAAAAACCGGCTGCCCGCAGACACGCCCTGGCAGGGCCTGGATCCGGATCTGCGGGAGCGGATCTGGCAGGGGGACGGCTCCTGGTACGGGATTGCCGATTTTTTTGACTGGCTCAAAAGCCGCAGGTACAAAAAGCACGCCCGGATCTTTCTGTCCCGGTTCCGCCGGTATCTCACCTGTCCGGACTGTCGGGGTGCCCGGTTAAAGCCCGGCTCCCTGCTGTTTCAGATAAAGGACAAAAATTTTGCCCAAATCCAGCAGATGGCCATCAGTGATGCCCGGGATTTTTTTCAGGGTCCGGACCTGGCCGGCAACGACCGGGCAACGGAGATGCTGCTTTCCGAAATCCGGGACCGACTTGGGTTTCTCTGTGACGTGGGCCTGGGTTATCTGTCCCTTGGCCGGCAGTCCAGAACCCTGTCCGGGGGTGAAACCCAGCGGGTGACGTTGGCCACGGCCCTGGGGGCGTCATTGACCAGCACCCTGTATGTGCTGGATGAGCCCTCGGTGGGGCTTCATCCCGGTGACAAGCAGCGACTGGCCGGGGTGCTGAAAAAGCTGGCCGCAGCCGGAAACGCGGTTGTGGTGGTGGAGCACGATGCGGCATTTATCAGAAGCGCGGACCGGATCATTGACCTGGGCCCCGGCCCGGGCATCCAGGGCGGCCATGTGGTGCACCAGGGAACCCCGGCCGGGCTGCTCAAACGCAAAAACTCCAAAACCGCCGCATATTTCCGGGGGGACCTGCAGATCCCCCGGCCGGAACACCGGCGGCAACCCGGGGCAAAAAAATTGAAAATCACCGGTGCCCGGGAGCACAACCTTAAAAACATTGATCTTGAAATTCCCCTGGGCCTTCTGGTGTGTGTCACCGGGGTGAGCGGTTCGGGAAAATCCACCCTGGTGGATCATGTGGTGTACCGCAATCTCCGGCGGCAAAAGGGACTGGAGATCATGGAGCCGGGCGCATGCAGCGGGATTTCCGGCCATCATCATGTTTCCGGTGCCGTGCTGGTGGACCAGTCCCCGCTTTCCAGAAACACGCGAATGAATGCGGCCACCTACATGGGCGTGCTGGATCCCATCCGCACCGCATTTGCCGGCACCCGGGCGGCCAAACAGATGGGGCTGACAAAGTCGGCCTTTTCCTTTAACACCCCGGCCGGGGCCTGCCCCCACTGCCAGGGCGCGGGATACGAGCGGGTGGAACTGCAGTTTCTGCCGGACGTGTATGTGAGATGCCCGGGATGCGACGGCCGGCGGTTCAGGCCTTATGTGCTTGACGTGCAGGTCCGGGGTCATCATATCGCGGACGTGCTTTCCCTGCCGGCCGGAGATGTTGCTGAGCTGTTTTCTGACCGGCCGGCTGTGGTGGACGCGCTTGCGCCCATGATCGATATCGGCCTGGGATACCTGTCATTGTCCCAGTCCGCTCCAACCCTTTCCGGCGGCGAGGCCCAGCGCCTGAAACTGGCAAGGCATCTGGCCCGGGCCCGGCACGCGGAAAATCTGCTGTTTCTCCTTGATGAGCCCACAACCGGCCTGCACCCGGACAACGTGGCAGACCTTGTGGGCTGTCTGCAGCAGCTTGCCGATCAGGGCCATTCAGTGGTGGTCATCGAGCATGACATGGATCTGGCCCGGTCTTCGGACTGGATCATTGACATGGGACCTGCGGGCGGAGATGAGGGAGGACACATCACGGGCCAGGGTCCGCCGGAGCATATCACCGGCCTTGACACCCTCACGGCCCGGGCCATGCAAAACATTGCCGCCGATGTCTCACATTTTCCGGAATCCGCGGGCCGGCGCGGCAAAGCGGTTTCCGGCAAAACCATTTCCATCCGTGGCGCCCGGGAGCATAACCTGGCCGATATTTCCGTTGAAATTCCCAAAAACCGCCTGGTGTGCGTCACCGGGGTAAGCGGGTCGGGCAAATCCACCCTGGCCTTTGATGTTTTGTATTCCGAGGGAAGGGAGCGGTTTCTGGATTGTCTGCCGGTCTACGCCCGCCAGTACATGCAGCCCCTTTCCCGGCCGGACGTGGACCGGGTGGAATCCCTGCCGCCCACCGTGGCCCTGGAGCAGAAAATTTCCCGGGCCGGGGCCATGTCCACGGCCGGCACCGCCTCTGAGGTGTATCATTACCTGCGCCTGCTGTTTTCCGCCCTGGGATCGCCATTTTGTCCCGGCTGCGGGGTGGCCGGCCAGACAGCGGATGCCGCGGAAATCACCCGCCAGATCCTGCGGCGGTTTCACGGCAAAAAAATCAGACTTCTGGCCCCTCTGGTGCGCAAGCGAAAGGGTTATCATGCAGACGTGATTGCCCGGGCTGCAGCAGACGGTTTTGCATTTGTGCGCATTGACGGAAAATTTTATGAATCCGCAGCCCCGCCCAAGCTGGACCGATATGCCATCCATGACGTGGAGGCAATGACAGCCGAGGTGACGGTGGACCAGAAGCAGCCGGAACAGATCCGCGCCGGGGTAAAAACCGGCCTGGCGGCCGGGGCCGGGGCGGTGATCGTCTCCGCGGCGGGTCAAAAATCCGGCGGCCGGGATCATTTCTTTTCAACCCGCCGGGCCTGTCCCGAGTGCGGGGCCGGACTGCCCCAGGCCGATCCCCGGTTGTTTACCTGGAGTCAGCAGTTCGGGGCCTGCCAGGTGTGCCAGGGTACGGGCCGGGTCAAAACCGATGATTCCGAATCCGACACAGACGCGCCTGTTTGCCCGGCCTGCTCCGGCACCCGGCTGCGGCCCGAGGCCCTGGCCGTGAAAATCAACAACAGCAATATCGGCGAAGTGGCCGCCATGACCATATCCGGGGTCCGGAAATGGCTCCATGGGCTTGACGCGGTCTCAGCAGAGGTCAGCCAGCGGGTGCTGCCGGAGATCAACGCCCGGCTGCAGCTGCTGGAGCATCTGGGCGTGGGCTACCTGACCCTGGACCGGCCCTCCAACACCCTTTCCACTGGCGAGGCCCAGCGGGTCCGGATTGCAGCCGAGATTTCCTCCAACCTGCGCGGGGTCTGCTACGTGCTGGATGAACCCACTGTGGGGCTTCATCCCAAAAACGCGCAGGCCCTGGTTTCCGCCCTGTGCGAGCTTCGGGACCGGGGCAACACCGTGGTGGTGGTGGAGCATGAGGAGCCGGTGATCCGGGCGGCAGACCATGTCATTGACCTGGGCCCGGGCGCCGGGGTGGACGGTGGCCGGGTGGTGGCCGCGGGAACCCCCAAATCCCTGGAAAAAAACCGCGCCTCTGTCACCGGGCAATGGCTCGGTTCCAGTGCTGCCGCCGATCTGTGGCGGCGAAGAAGCCTTGAAAACTGCCCCTGCCTGACCATATCCGGGGCGAGCTGTCATAACCTGTCCAATGTATCCGTGGACTTTCCCCTGGGCCGGCTGGTGTGCGTCACCGGGGTGAGCGGGTCGGGCAAGTCCACCCTGGTAAGGGATGTCACTTTCAGGGCTGTCAGGGCGGCCCTGTCCGGCCGGCCCCTGCCAAAGACCCTGGCCGGAATTTCCGGGGTGGAATGGATCAAAAGCGCTAAAGAAGTGGATGAATCGCCCATCGGCCGGACCCCCAGATCGGTTCCTGCCACCTATGTGGGGATCATGGATGAAATCCGGCGGGTTTTCGCCATGACCCCGGAGGCCCGCGCAAGGGGATACACGGCGGCCCGGTTTTCCTTTAACGTGTCCGGAGGGCGCTGCGAGGCCTGCGGCGGTCAGGGCCGGCACCGGGTGGAAATGCCGCTTCTGCCGGTGGTGCATATCCCGTGCGATGTTTGCGGCGGGCGGCGGTACAACCCCGAAACCCTGGCGGTGCGCTTCAAGGATCGGTCCATTGCCGGGGTGCTGGACATGAGCGTTGACGAGGCCCTGGATTTTTTCAGCGCGTTTCCGAAGCTTGTGGGTTCCTTGCGGTTTTTATCCGATACCGGTCTGGGCTACGTGAAACTGGGCCAGCCCAGTCCAACTTTGTCCGGGGGCGAGGCCCAGCGCATGAAGCTGGCCGCAGAGCTCACCACAAGGTCGGCCGGCGGGGGGTTTTACGTGCTTGATGAGCCCACCACCGGTCTGCACATGGCGGATGTGGCAAAGCTTGTGTCCGCGCTTCAGCAGATGGCCGACCGGGGCGATACAGTGGTGGTGATCGAACATGACATGGATTTGATTGCCGCAGCCGATTGTGTCATTGACATGGGCCCCGGCGGCGGGGAATCGGGCGGAAAAGTGGTGGCCCGGGGCACTCCGGAGGCAGTGGCGGCCTCGGCGGAATCCTTGACCGCAGCATATCTGCGGGAAAAACTGGCCGCCGCCCAAAGGTGATACAAAAAACAGCCCCCGGCAGCTTACCCGCAGGGGTGTGCCTGCCGGGGGTGTTGTGAAAAAAACTACTTCTTCATTTGCTGGTTGAAAAGGGCTTCGCTCTTCTGGGCGGCCTGCTCGGCCTCGTCAGCAGCCATTTTGGCTTCGTTGGCGTACCTCTTGGCATCCGCGGAGGACTGGGCGGCTGCTGCCTTGGCTTCCTCGGCGTCTGCTGCTGCCTGGTCAATCTTTGCCGTGTTGGCGTTGACCTGCTCCTGGAGTTCATTGAACTGGGCCGTGGTGGCACAGCCCGACACCATGAGAGCGGCCACTGCGATAAATGCGGCCATCAGGGTCCAGACAGTCTTTTTCCGGTTGCTTTTTGCCATTTGTTACCTCCTTTTTTATGGTTGGTTCAGATCGGTGACACTGCCCACGGCTTCGGGTACGCCGCTCCGGGCTGTCACCACACGTTGCATCCGCTGCTGGTCAATGCCTGAAAACAAGCCCCTTTGCCTTAACAGGGCCTCGGTATGGGCATGCATATCCGGGATTATATCATGAATATCCGGGTGGACCTCCAGAAAAATTTTATCGTCCTGAATTCCCACCTTAACCGGCGCGTAGCGGATTTCCACCCGGTCGCCCACAGCCACTTCATTGAAAAAGATCTCAACATGCTCCGGATACATCCGGATGCATCCATGGCTGACCCTTCTGCCGATACCCCAGGCAAAGTTGGTGCCGTGAATCCCGATTTGCCCGTCAGCCAGGCCGATCCAGTAGTCTCCCAGGGGGTTGTCCGGTCCAGGCGGCACCACGGCCAGGCCCACTTTTTGTCTGGAACCCTCGGGCACGGTCCATTCCGGATTTTTTATCCTGGAGACAACCCGGGTGTCTCCCGTGGGCGTGGCCGCCCCCTGCCTGCCGATGCCCACAGGATAGGTTTTGACCAGGTTGTGCTCCGGAAAAAACCGATAAAGCCGCATTTCCGGGATATTGACCACCACTTGCTGGTATCGCGTGGGCGGCAGTACCCAGCTCCGGGGAATGACAATTTCCTCTCCCCGGGGGGGCAGCCAGGGGTCCATGTCC
Source organism: Desulfosalsimonas sp. (assembly GCF_055149105.1). Classification (NCBI taxonomy): domain Bacteria; kingdom Pseudomonadati; phylum Thermodesulfobacteriota; class Desulfobacteria; order Desulfobacterales; family Desulfosalsimonadaceae; genus Desulfosalsimonas; species Desulfosalsimonas sp. The sequence goes on from NZ_JBSRLA010000044.1 coordinate 29,205, forward strand.
GGATACACAAGCGCCAATTCATTGTATCCGAGTTCGTAGTTCCGGGCAATATCGAGCAGGGTTTCCCCGGACCTGACGACATGGACCTGTTCATAGCCCACCCGGTTCATGACCGGTGTTTGGGCCTCTGCCATCATTTGTATCTCATAGCGGAAAGCCGCACCAAACGCCGTACTGGTACAGATGAGAAAAAAAAGGGCGGCAGCGCAGGCGGCCCGCAGGCAATCAATCTTCATGGCGGCGCCCTTCAGGAGATGGTCAGTCGGGTTATGGAATGCCGGCGGGTATCCACCATGCAGAAACCGGGATTGCCCTCTTTTCCCATCACATCACCCGGGTTGAGCAGAATGGTTTTTCCGATCTGTTCCTGCCGGGGCATGTGGGTGTGACCGAAACACACCAGGTCGTATTTTCCCGTGGCAGCCAGGCCCTCGGCCATTTGGGGTTCATGGGTGAAGGCGACGAAAAACCCCTGAAAATCGATTTCCCCGAGAATGCCGTACAGGGTGATCAGGCCGTCTGAACCGGCCGCGGTTTTTGTGAGCAGGTATTTGTCCCCGTCATTGTTGCCAAACACGCAGTGAAGAGGTGTCTGCGCCTGCTGAAATTCCTTTAGCATAAACGGGGCAATGATGTCTCCGCAGTGGATGATGGCATCGGCCTGCTGTTTGCCGATACTTTCTATGGCCTTGCCGACGTTTTCGATATTGTCGTGGGTGTCGCTGAGTACCGCGAGTTTCATAAGTGTATTTTTTTCTCCGCCGGTCCGGTTACAGGGTCGTTTGGGAAAAGCTTTTGACGATTTTATCAAATCTTTATTTTTTGGCCTTTATGTGTCATATGATAATGCCTTTTGGGGGAAATTTCAATACAGGGATGCTTTTTTGAAAAGACCATGAAACCGGATTCTTCCAGAAATAATACCGATAACAAGTCCCGGCAGGCCTCGGCTGATGCGCCTTACGACAGGCGTCAGGCCTCCCGGGCCCTGCAATTGACGGGCAGTTTGAGCGTTCTGGCCTCGGCTTTTTTCTTTTACCTGGCCACGGCCGTGATCCGGTGGGCGCAGCAGGACGTGGTGATTGCGGCCTCGTATTTCGTGTTTGCCCGTTTTCTGCTGGGATTTTTCGTGATCTGCGCCCTGCTGGCTGTCCGGCGAAAGGGCCCCCGGCCTGTCCGGCTGCATTTGCTGGCGGGCCGCACGGTGTTTAACTGCCTGGCGGTGTACTGTTTCTACCAGGCGGTTTCCGTGACCTCCCTGGCGGAAGGCAATATTTTAAACATGACCTATCCGGTGTTTCTGGCCCTGTTTTCCTGGATACTGCTCAAACACCAGCGGAATCATGTGGCAGCGGCCATGGTGGTGGTGGCCTTTGCCGGCATCTGGCTGATCCTCTCCCCGGGAAAGCTGGATTTGCGGGTGGAAAGCCTGTGGGGGCTGGCTTCGGGTGTCAGCGCGTCTTTTGCCATTATTTATCTCAACATCAGCCGGCTGCACCACGATTCGGATACCATTTTGTTTTATATGTTCGGCCTGGGCGCGATTATCATCTATGCCATGTTTTTCCGGGAGATTTCCGTGCCCGACGCCAGACAGTTGTATTACCTGACCCTCTGCTCGGTGCTCGGGGTGGGGGGGCAGTACCTGCTGACCCTGGGGTTTAAGTATGTCACGGCCGTGGAGGGCGGGATTCTGTCTTCCACCCGGATTCTGCTGGCTGCCGTGCTCGGCCCGGTGGTGGCCGCGGATCCGGCCCTTTCACCGGCGGGCTGGGTGGGTGCCCTGCTGATTTTCACAGCCAACGTGGTGCTGACCCTGCGCAAATTCAGACAGCCGGTTATCCCGGAAAAACAGCAGGGAGAACATTGACATGACCGCTGAAGAATTGTTTGCATATCTGCCCGCACACCGGCTGGAATACCACAGAAACGCCCTTGCCCTGGTGCCGGAACAAAATGATCCGGTTCCCGGGGTGGCGGTTTTTCTCATGGATCCCAAAACCGGATATCACACGTTGACCTGCAGTTGCAAAGCCGCCACCGGCAAAAAACGAAAATCAAAATGCCCGCATGTCAAACAATTGTCAGAAGCCCTTCGAAAGCTGCCGGACCCGGGCTCCCGGTCCTGGATGGATGCCCTTTTCCGGAAAACCCCCTGGTATGAGACCGCCGCAGTTCTTCACGAAACCTGCCCGGTGAGTTCCGGGTCCCTGAAAATCGGACCGGACACATCTTCTGATACCGGTGAACTTCGGGTATGGGGTCCGGATGCAGAACTTGTGGCCGCGTTTTCACCCGATCCCAAAGATCCCGAAAAAGCCGTCCTGGAAAAGCAGCTGCTCCTGGAACGCACCAATCTTTGCCCCCAAAAGGACAATCCCTTTCACCGGGGCCGGGTCATGGATATGCTGGCCCGGTTGACCCTTACGGAAACCGAGCGGCTCATGGCCCTGCAGGAGGTGATCAATCGCCGTCAGGCCCTTGAGCAGAGTTTCTGGTTTCGCCTGCTTTATCATTTTCGAAACGTGGCTGCGCATGCAGGACCGGCTTTGACCACGGAGATGGAACAGGAAACCGGCCGGTATATCATCTCCTGTACGGATCGCAGCCGCGCGCTTCGCATTGTTGTCCCCCGAAAAGGGGTGATGCGCGTGCAAAAGCAGCTCCAGAAGATTTTTCCCGGTACCGGCCAGGTGGTTTGGCCCGAATCCCTGGAATCCATTGTCAAGGTTTCGGCGGATGAGAACAATTATCTGCGCCTGACCCTTTATCTGCTGCTGCATTTGCCGGATGGGGCAACTGAGGCCATTGAACGCAGCCGCCTGAAAAAATACTGGTACGGGGATGCGGTTTATATCCCGGACAACAATGTGCTGGCCACATGGAAGGCAGCCGACAGGTTCGGCCCGGTCTTCGGCCGGCAGTACACAAAAAGGATCAAGCCCGAACGGGTACCGGAAATTATCGATAAAATGGGAGATATTTTTTCACCTCCCAATATCATTGATCCCAGCGCAAAACGGCTCAGGCTGCACCGGCAGTGGGACCGCATGGAGATGACGGCCGAAGCCGTGGACCGGGACTGGTGCTGGCTGGCTGTGTCCTATGGGTTCGGGGAAAACGTGACCGTCCGGCTGGCCGATATTTACGCGGCCCGCAGGGCGGGGAAAAAATATCTTCCCGTGGACGACGGATGGGTGGAAATCCGGGATCTGGACCTGGGGCCGGTGGTAAAGCTGCCGGGAAGCCCGGTTTCCGCCCAGCTTGCAGACGGCAGAAAAATTTTGCAATTGTCGAGAATGGATCTTTTGCGGATCCGGGCCGCATCCGGCGAAGATCTCCGGGTCCGGCCCCGGGGCGATGAACCCTCCCGGAACCTTTCGGCAATTCTGGACATGCGACCGGCAGCCCCCGTCACCCGGCCGGCGGGAATGGCCACTGGTCTGCGCGGTTACCAGGAAAACGGGCTTCAGTGGCTGGGCTTTCTGGTGGAAAACCGCATGGGCGGGCTTTTGTGCGATGAAATGGGTCTGGGCAAAACCCACCAGGTCATGGCGCTGATGGCATGGCTTGCGGAAAACCGGCAAAAGCCGGCGCCCTGTCTGGTGGTGTGCCCCACCACGGTGATCTCTCATTGGGAGCGCAAAATCCGGGAGCATGCACCGGGCCTGCAGGCATTGGTGTACTATGGCGCCAACCGGGAGATGGCCGACCTTTCGGTGCCGGGTATGGTGATGATTACCTCTTACGGCATATTGCTGCGGGATGCGGCGGTTTTGCAGGATATCGGGTTTGCTGCGGCGGCATTTGACGAAGCCCATTTGATCAAAAACCCGGACACCAAATCCCACGTCGCGGCACACGCGATCCGGGCGGATCTGAAAATTGCGGTCACGGGTACGCCGGTGGAAAACCGGCTCACGGATTTAAAGGCCCTCCTGGATCTGGTGCTGCCCGGATACCTGGGGACAGACCAGGAGTTTGCCCGTCGCTATGAAAACGCTGGCAGACACCGGCGCAAGGAGCTGCAGCGGCTGATCCGGCCTTTTACCCTTCGCCGGACAAAGGATGCGGTGCTCCACGAACTTCCGGAAAAAATAGAGGACATCCGATACTGCCGGCTTACAGACACCCAGGTGCGGCTTTACCGGGATGCGGTGGCCGGCCGGGGCAAAAAGCTGCAACAACAGCTGGCGCGCGGAGATGTCGATATTCCCTACATTCATATTTTCGCCCTGCTCTCTTTGTTAAAGCAGATCTGCAATCATCCGGCTTCAGTGGACCGGCGGTCGGTCCCCAAAAGCTTTAAAACGGATCAGGCAGCCATGGATTCCGGAAAATGGGAGCTTTTTGTGGAACTGCTGGATGCCTGCCTTCAAAACGGGCAGAAGGTGGTGGTTTTCAGCCAGTTTCTGCCCATGATCCGCATGATCGTCTCTCATCTCCAATCCATTGGCGTGGAATCGGCCGGCATCACCGGACAGACCCGGGACCGGGGGCGCCAGATTGACCGGTTTAACAATGATCCGGAATGCCGGGTGTTTGTGGGCAGTCTCAGGGCCGGCGGCAGCGGGATTGATCTCACCGGCGGATCCGTGGTGATTCATTACGACCGGTGGTGGAATGCCGCCAAGGAGGATCAGGCCACGGACCGGGTCCACAGAATCGGTCAGAACCGGGGGGTGCAGGTGTTTAAACTGGTTACCGAAGGAACCCTGGAAGAAAAGATTTCAGCCATCATTGACCGCAAGAAAAACCTCATGGCCGACGTGATTGCCGAAGATGATCCGGGCCTGCTCAAGACCTTTTCCCGGGACGAACTCATGGACCTGATCTCTTTGCCGGAATAGGTCTGTTATGTGTTTGATAAGCCTGTAAAAAGTCTTTTTTAGAGGCAGTGTTAAGTGTTAAGTGTTAAGTGATTAAGTGTTAAGTAAAATCAATAAGTTGTTTTTTTCTGTTGCTTGCCGGTTACAGAAGTTTCCGGATTTCCAAGTAACTTCAAAAAAGTTGCTGTTGGTGCCTGGTTCTGTAATTTTCGCATGAAGCCGGCCCGGTGGCGGTTTGCTCCCTGCTGACCGCTTGCGCGCTCAATGCGACTCGCAAACCACCCCCGGGCCGGCATCATGGCCGACTGTGTGCAAAG
>NZ_JBSRLA010000045.1:0-34085 GCF_055149105.1 Desulfosalsimonas sp.
CGGGTTTTTTTCGCTCCTGAGCCTTTTTGCGGATTCAGCCGATGCCTTCGCCGAAATTTCAAAAACTCGGGCATTCGCCCTCAAACAGTTTGAAATTTTTCGGCTCCGGCATCGGCTGAATCTTTTCGCAAAAACGATCAATGTCGCTTCAAAAACCCGCCCCCGCCCTCCGGGCCTCCTTGGAAACTATTCCCAAGTTCGATAAGCCTGAAAAACACATTGGAAATACCCTTCCAGGCTGGCTAATTCTAAATCGGCATTCAAATTCAAAGGAACTCTTGATAAGAAACAATTGTTCCCGCTTGTTTCCAGAGTGTTGGCCATGAGCCGGGGCGGGGGGGTGGTTGGTTTGGCTGCATTGGCGCGGTTTCGGCATAAGATCGGACCGGGGCTTTGGCGTCCGGAATTTTAAACTGTTTGAGGGCGATGAGCCCGAGTTTTTAAAATTCCAGCCAAAGTCCCGGTCCGATCGCCGAAAGCACGCCGCAGACAAACCAACCGCACCCGTCCCGGCCTCATGCGAAAACCGGAACAAGCTGCTTATGCCCTGGTTTTGCCGGTGCTGTCATTATCACGCCTCCTGCGGCGAAGGTGGCGGGTTTGCGGAAGAAAACCCTGTGGTCAACTTTTTACGGCGCCATCTGAAATCAGACTTTTTACGGTGCTATCAACTTTAAGGGATCTGTATTTAAGGCTTGCACTAAAAGTTTAAAAATATTATGATATAATTATAAATTTTTATCCTTGACCATATTTGATGCAGTCGTAAAAGTCCTAAAACTGGTATAATCGCCAACCAATAAAAAAATAACTTTTTGATTTTACTTAACACTTAACACTTAACACTTAATCACTTAATCACTTAATCACTTAAAACTGAACACTGCCTGTAAAAAAGACTTTTTACAGGCTTATCATACTTAACCGCGAAAAAAAGAGAGTAGATGAAAGAACAAAAGATGAGGGACCGGACCGATGATCCGGCACCCGAAGACGCCAAAGAAGAAGAAAAAGTCCGGCAAACCGCAGTCCCCGCACCAGAACCCTTTCGATTCGATGAATTTGACCTTCCGGAGCCCCTGATGCGCGCCATCGGGGACCTGGGATTTACGCGCTGCACCCCGATCCAGGGCGATATCCTGCCCGCGGCCCTGCTGGGAAAAGACGCCAGCGGCCGGGCCCAGACCGGAACCGGAAAAACCGCGGCATTTCTCATTGCGGTTATTTCAAGGCTCTGGAACCGTCCCCTGGATGAAAACCGGAAAAAGGGCACTCCAAGGGTGCTGATACTGGCACCCACCCGGGAACTGGTGATGCAGATCAGCGACGAGGCCGAACAGCTGGCCAAATACTGCGACTTAAAGATCCTTTCGATTTTCGGGGGCATGGATTACGTCAAGCAGCAAACCCAGCTCCGTAGGGAGGTGATCGATATTGTGGTGGCCACCCCGGGCCGGCTGCTGGATTTCCAGCGCAGGGGCGATCTTTTCCTGGGAAAGGTGGAAACCGTCATCATTGACGAGGCCGACCGGATGCTGGACATGGGTTTTATCCCGGATGTCCGAAAGATCATCCATTCCACCCCGCCCAAGGACAAGCGCCAGACCTTGCTGTTTTCCGCCACCCTGACCAGCGAGGTCATGCGCCTTTGCGCCCAGTGGACCAAAGACCCGGTGACAGTGGAAATCGAGCCCGAGCAGGTGGCTGTGGATACCGTGGACCAGGTGGTTTATATTGTGACGCTGGAGGAAAAATTCGGCCTGCTCTACAACATGATTGAAAAGCAGGGCCTGGAACAGGTGTTGATTTTCTGCAACCGCAAGGATGAGGTGCGGCGCCTGACCGAGACCTTTTCCCGCTACGGGATCAACTGCGAGATGATTTCAGGGGATGTGGACCAGAAAAAACGCATGTCCCGGCTTGCGGCCTTCAAGGCCGGAAAAATCCGGGTGCTGGTGGCAACGGACGTGGCCGGACGGGGCATTCACATCGAGGGCATGAATCATGTGGTCAATTTTACACTGCCCCATGACCCGGAAGATTATGTTCACCGCATCGGCCGCACCGGCCGGGCCGGCACCCTGGGAACGGCCATCAGCTTTGCAGACGAGGGCGAGGCCTTCTACATCCCGTCCATAGAGGATTACCTGGGCCGCAAGCTGGCCTGCATCGAACCCCCCGAGGAATGGCTGGTCATGCCTGAGACCCCGCCGCGCAAAAAGGGCTCCCGCTCCAAAGATGATGCCCGGGGCGGCGGTCAGAAAAAGGGCGGCTCCGGCCGGCCCGCCAAGCGGCGGCGCAGAAACTGAAGCTATTGCTGGTACAGGGCGCTGTAAGCCCGCTCAATGCGGCTGCGGTGGCGGGCTTCTTCCCTGGCCAGTCCCACAAACACAAGGCTGATGGTGTCATCATCGCAAGTTTCCGCAAGCAGTGAATAAAGCTTTTCAGACTTGTCCTCCCGCTTCATGGCCAAAGCAAGGGCCTGCTTGAAGTCCATGTCTGTATCCGCATCGGTATCCGGAGTGGTTTCGGCCAGCCCCATGTCATTGACCGGTTCCATGATCCGGCTGAAAATGCGTTCAAGTCCGTCTGTGTCCAGGTTTTCCAGGGTGTCGCGATGTTTTTGTTCCTCATGGGCAAAATCCATGAAAATCTGCTGCATGAAAGGGTCCGGCGCCTTCCGGGAAAGCTGGATGTAAAACTGGCGGGCTTCTTCCTCCCGTGAGACCGCAAAGTCGATGACTTCCGCAATGGTTTCAAACCCTGGCTTCATTAAACAATCCTTTCCTGAAATATACTTTTTCCAATGATCATGTCTCAATCAGTCTATGGTATCCGGCCGGTATTTTCAATCCCATTGTGCAGCCGAAACTGTTTTCTTGACGAGGCCTTTTACATGATTATCAGTATTTATGTTGCATGAACCCCAATAAAAGGAGGCAGATCAATGGAGTATACCAAGATTCACGGACTGGATCAGGAGGCCTCGCGCGTGGGCCTGGGCACCTGGGCCATCGGCGGCTGGATGTGGGGCGGAACAGATGAGGCCCAATCCATCCGTACCATTCACGCGGCCCTGGACAAGGGCATCAATCTGGTGGATACCGCACCGGTTTACGGATTTGGCACATCCGAGCAGATCGTGGGAAAGGCCGTGGCTGAATACGGCCAGAGAGACCGGCTCATTCTGGCCACCAAGGTCGCGCTGGAATGGGATGACGCCCAGAAAAAGGTATGGCGCAATTCCAGCCCTGAGCGGATCCGCAAGGAGGTCGAAGACAGCCTCCGCCGGCTGCAGACAGACTACATTGACATCTATCAGATCCACTGGCCCGATCCTGTGGTGCCCTTTGACAAGACCGCAGAGGTCATGGGAAAGCTGGTGGATGAGGGAAAGATCCGGGCCATTGGCGTCAGCAACTACACTGTGGAGCAAATGGAAACCTTCCGGGCGGCAGCTCCCCTGGCTGTCTGCCAGCCGCCCTATAACGTGTTTGAGCGGGCCATTGAAAACGATATTCTTCCCTATTGCATCCAGAGCGGCATTGCCACGCTGACTTACGGTGCCCTGTGCCGCGGGCTGCTTTCCGGAAAAATGACAGCGGAACAGCAGTTTGACGGAGATGATCTGCGCAAGGTGGATCCCAAGTTCAAATCCCCGAGATTCGCTCAGTATCTTGAAGCGGTTAAACAACTGCAAAACCTGGCCGAGAAGAAATACAGCAAAAAGGTCCTTCACCTTGCCGTGCGCTACGTGCTGGACAAGGGTGCAAGCGTTGCGCTCTGGGGCGGCCGAAGGCCGGAGCAGATGGAGCCCCTGCCGGATATTTTCGGATGGCAGCTGGCAGAAGAAGATTTTGCCGAAATGGATCAGATCCTTTCCCAGGCCATTTCCGACCCGGTGGGACCTGAATTCATGGCGCCGCCGGCGCGCCAGTCAGAATAAAATCACGGGACACGGCCGCGCAATTTCTTCTTGACGGATCGGTTTGCACCCATTATGGCATCAAGGGAATGCAGGGGCCGGAAAACCCGGCCCCTGCAATAAAAAAGCAGGCCGGCACGGCATTGCAAAAGGAGGCGTCCATGTCCCCCCCCAATCTGATTTCCAAACTGATCCCTGAATCAGAACAGAAAGATTTTTCCGATTTTATATATTATCTGACCGGCACCGGCAGCAAGTATCTGCTGCGAAACGATATCTGGCTCAACTGGCTCAAATGGTGCCGGGAAAACAACAAGGAGACCGATTTTGCCGAAAATTCGGCTGTGGGCCGGTTTCTGACCCGGGTGCCGGAAATGCTGTTTCCCGACAGTATTGTGCTGATTTTGCACCGCTACACCATGGCCCGGTACAATATCTACCGGCTCAGCGCGGACCGAAAGCACATGCAGAAAATTTCGGTAAACCGCTACCTGGACTACAAGGACGCTTACGTCTGCGATAATACCCCGGGGGCCAACCGCGATGCCCTGGAGCTCGATTTTCTGCCGTTTTCCGATTATGCGCCCACCATCAAAAACGTCAAGAACGTGGGCAACGGCATCAGTTTCCTAAACCGCTACATGTCCAGCAACCTGTTTCAAAAGCCCGAGGACTGGGGCCGGGATCTGTTTGAGTTTCTGCGCATCCATCGGATTAACGGCGAGCAGCTGCTGGTCAATCCGGACATTCTCGATTCCCTGGATGATTTTTTGTCCGCCCTGGAAGAAACCATCGATGATCTGGGCAATCACGATGAAAACCTGCCCCATCAGAAACTAAAACCTCAGCTCAAAAGCCGGGGCTTTGAACCGGGGTGGGGCAACACCGCGGGCCGGATCCGGGAGACCATGTCGCTTCTTTATGCGCTTTTTTATGGGCCGCGGAGCGCGGATCTGGAGGATTTTATCTCCAGGGTGCCCATGATTTCCAAAGTGGCTGTTTTATCCCCCCATGGCTGGTTTGCCCAGGAAAACGTGCTGGGCAAACCCGACACCGGCGGCCAGGTGATTTATATCCTTGACCAGGTGCGGGCCCTGGAGGCTCACATGTTAAAGGAGTTTGAGCTGGCCGGCATTGACGTGACCCCCCGGGTGCTGGTGGTTACCCGCCTGATTCCCAATGCCGGCAACACCACCTGCAATCAGCCCAAAGAAGATATTGTGGGCACGGAACATGCCTATATTCTTCGCATCCCGTTTTATGACAGCCAGGGCGGGATTCTGCAGGACTGGGTGTCGCGCTTTAAAATCTGGCCCTACCTGGACCGGTTTGCCAGGGACTGTGAGCGGGAGCTTTTGGCCGAGTTTGAGGGCCGGCCGGATCTGATCATCGGCAATTATTCAGACGGCAACCTGGTGGCCACCCTGCTGTCAGACCGCATGAATGTGATCCAGTGCACCATCGCCCATGCTCTGGAAAAGACCAAGTATTTGTTCTCGGATCTGTACTGGAAGGAGATGGAAAAAGATTATCATTTTTCCTGCCAGTTTACCGCGGATCTGCTTTCCATGAACAAGTCGGATTTCATCATCACCAGCACCTACCAGGAAATCGCCGGCACAGAGACCCGGTTCGGCCAGTACGAGTCCTACCAGTTCTACACCATGCCCGGGCTCTACCAGGTGGTCAACGGCATCAACCTGTTTAATCCCAAGTTCAACGTGGTGCCGCCGGGAGTTGATGAGGACAATTATTTCCCGTATACAGAAACCGACCGCAGGTCGGCCAGTCAACGGGCCTACTGGCAGAACCGGCTTTTTTCAGAACAATCCGGGGATATCCACGGTTATCTGGAAGATCCGGACAAACCCCCGCTGTTTACCATGGCGCGCCTGGACCGGATCAAGAATATCACCGGGCTGGTAGAAGCTTTCGGCATGCATCCGGAGCTTAAAAAACACTGCAACCTGGTGGTGGCCGCAGGCACGATCCACATTGATAATTCAGATGACGCAGAAGAGCAAAACGAGATCCGGCGGATGTATGAGCTGATTGCCGCCCATGACCTGCAGGGCCATATCCGCTGGCTGCCCAGCGTGTCCAAGGCGGAAACCGGGGAAGTTTACCGGATCATTGCCGACAGCAGCGGCATGTTTGTCCAGCCGGCCCTGTTTGAGGCCTTCGGTCTGACCGTGCTTGAAGCCATGCAGTGCGGACTGCCCACCTTCGGCCCTATATTCGGCGGGCCGTCTGAGATTATCGAGGACGGAAAAAGCGGATATCTGTTAAACACCAGTCAGCCGGATCTGATGGCAGAGGGTATCTGGCGGTTTGTTTCCGGATTTGCCGAAGATCCGGACAAATGGCGCCGGGTTTCGGAAAAGGGTATGGCCCGGATCCGGGAAAAATACACCTGGGCCCGCTACAGCCACAAGCTTTTTTCCCTCACCAAGCTCTACGGATTCTGGCGCTACACCGAATCCCGGGAAGGCATGGTAAAGCTGGACCGTTACTGCGACCTGCTTTATCATCTGCTTTTAAAACCCCGGGCCGAGGCCATGGAGCACTGATAAGCCGCCCGGGCCTCCGGGTCAAAGCCCCATGAACTTGGCGGCAATGTTTTTCATGATTTCATTGGTGCCGGCAAAAATGGGCATGACCCGAACGTCCCGGAAAGCCCGGACAATGGGGCAGGCCTCGCAGAAACCGTAGTCGCCGAACAAATCCGTGGACCGCCGGGAGATGCGCTTGGCCATGTCCGTGATCCAGTACTTGGCCATGGAAGTCTCCGCGATGGCCTGCTCGCCTGCCATGTGGCCGGCAATGAGCTTGTCGAGAAACGTCCGGCCCAGTTTGACCTCTGTTGTCATCTCCACGATGGCAAACTGGGCGGCCTGGCTTTTGGACAAAGGTTTTTGGTCCCGGTCCGTGGTGTTTTTGCAGAAATCCGTGGTGATTTCCAGGATCAGTTCGGCTGCCGCCTGGGCGCAGATGGAGGTGACCAGCCGTTCTTGCTGGAGTTTTTCCATGAGCATGCCAAAGCCCTGCCCCTTTTGCCCCAGCCGGTTTTGCCCCGGGATCCGGCAGTTGGTGAAAAACAGTTCCGCGGTGTCCTGGCTGTGAAACCCCATTTTTTCCAGATGACGGCCCCGTTTGAATCCCGGGGTGCCGTCCTCGACAATATAGAGAGTCAGGGCATTGTAAGGGTTGGGCTCATCCGGGTCTTTTGCCGCCACAATAACCAGACCCGCATTGATGCCGTTTGAGATAAAGGTTTTGGCGCCGTTTAGCTCGATTTCCCCGTTTTTTTCTGTTGCGGTGGTGGTCATGGACGCCAGGTCGCTGCCGGCATCCGGCTCTGTCATGGCAACCGCGGCGATAATGTCGCCGGAAACGCACCCGGGCAGGTATTTCTTCTTCTGCTCCTGGCTGCCAAAGGCCTGGATATAGGGCACCACCACGTCTGAATGAAGAGCTGAGGCCAGGCCCGTGTGGTTGGTTTTGGCCATTTCCTCGGCTGCAATTACAGAATAGAGAAAATCGCCGCCCATGCCCCCGTATTCAGGCGAAACACCCGTGCACAGAAATCCGGCCCGGCCCAGTTTCTGCCAGGCCCATTTGGGGGTGATGTGATCGGCTTCCCACTGATGGGTCCAGGGCGTGATTTCCTTTTCCAGAAAGGCGCGCATCCGGCTGCGGAACCGGTGGTGGTCGTCGGTGTAGGCAAGTATTTCCATGGCCCCTGATCCTTTCTGCATTACCTGAGTTTGCCGATAAGCCCGCCGGCAATCACGTCTTTTAACACCCCGGGGCTGCCCAGAAAGATTTCCAGGGTTTTGGCATCCCGGTAGAAATGCTCCACTTCGTATTCGGTCATGTATCCGTATCCTCCGAGCAATTGTACGGCCTCGTCGGCAGCGGTCATGGCGGCATTGGCGGCTGTTAACTTGGCTGCGGCGGCTGTTTTGGCATCGCAGGTGCCGGCATCAAAGGCTTTGGCCGCCTGATAGACGCTTAATCGGGCCGATTCCAGGCCGGCGGCCATGTCAGCCAGCTTATGCCGGGTCACCTGGAATTGGGCCAGTTTTTTGCCGAACTGACTTCGCTGGCGGGTGTAATCCAGTGCCCGGTCAAAGGCGCCCTGGCCCGTGCCCAGGGCCATGGCAGCGGCCTGGATCCGGGCCTGATTCAAAAACGACAGGCTCCGGTCCAGGCCCTGCCCGGTGTTGCCGATTATGTTTTTTACGGAGACGGCCGCGTTTTGAAAACCAACATGGGCAAAATCCACCATGCCCGCGCCAAGGGTGGGGCCGGCCGATTCCGCGGTGACGCCCGGGGTATCGGCATCAACAACGATCAGGGATAGTGGGTTTCCGCTGTTAACGGAGATGTCTGCCTGGTCTGCATCTTCGCGGGTGGCGCACAGGACCACGTAAAATCCGGCGGTTTTTCCGTTTGGCACGTATGCCTTGTCCCCGTTGATGATCCAGTGCTCACCGCTGGCAGCGGCGGTTGTCTGTGTGCCGGAGATATCCGCGCCTGCACCCGGTTCAAACAGGGCTGCACCAGCGCGCATTTTTCCGCCGGCCACGGGAGGCAGGTATTTTTCCGCCAGATTTTTCCGGTCAAGATCAAACAGGCATTCTGCACCAAAACCCGACAGCATCAGGGCCATGCCCGCAGAGGCGTCTTTTCTGCACATCTGCTCTGCTGCAAGCACGTACTCGAAAAGACCCATTCCGCCGCCGTCATATTCATCAGGGATGTGAATACCGGAAAACCCGAGCTGGGCGGCCTTTTTCCGGACAGCAGCGGGAAGATTACCGGTTTTCAGGGATTCGAGAATCATTTCCCTGTCAAACTGTGCCCGGACAAATTCCCGGACCGCCTTCTGGATTTCCTTGTGTGATTTGTCGAGTTCAAAGTGCATATCCGGCTCCCTGAAAATCAAATAAATGCTTCCAGCAAATGATGGATAAACAATAAAAAAAACCGGCTCAAAAAGTCAAGGAATTTTTACCGGCCGGGCAAACGTGCAATGCGCCCGCCGGAGGCAGCACCCGCCCCTGGTTCGCTTATGCGTCATGGCCTTCCGGCCTTTGCGGCAAGAGCGTTACCGGTGCGTGTTTCCGGAATCCGGGGATGACAGTGTCCGGATTTCCAGGCTGGCCAGCATGTCGCGCATCTGGGCCGATAGTTCGAGGTATTTGCGGCGCAGTTCGTCCTGGTAATCTGTATTGAGCTTGTTGATTTTGTGCTGCATCTGCTTGAGATACCGCATGCGGGTATCCCAGAGTTTTTTCAGGGCGTTTAGCTGCTCTTCCGAGCTGTTTTGAACGGCAGTGGAGCAGCGATTGACCTTTTTGATGAATTTATTGTATTTTTTGTCCAGCACGTCCGCAATTTTTTCTTTTTTCAGGGTCTGGCGGGTGATGGTGTGGTAGTGGTGCCCGTAGATGGAATAGGTGACGGCCTCTGCAAACAGGTCCCGGTTTTTAAACGCGTTTCGCACCAGAAACTTGATGTAGTTAAACCCGTAAGCCGTAAAGGGCTGGCGCAAAAGCGCGCGGAAAAAGATTTTGAGATCCGCGGCCCGCACCTTGCGCTGGTAATACTGCCGGCATTCGATGCGGTCGAGCAGATGGCTGCATCTGGCAAAATAATTTTTCAGCCGGAAGCCGTAAAGATGCTTTAAAATTTTCCGGTAGCCCTGGCGCAGAACCTGGGGATCCATCATGGTTTTAAAATTGGCCTGCATGCTGTGGGTGTTGTTGCCGGCTGATTGGGATAAAATCCGGCCCTCGGCTTCCAGGCGCTGGTACAGGCGTGTTCCCGGAAGGGCGTTTAACAGCCCGATCATGGCCTGGGGGATGGCGTTTTCCTGAATAAACCGGATCTGCTGATCAAAGATGTCCGTCGTGTCATTGTCAAATCCAAGGATAAATCCGGCCAGCACCTCCAGGCCGTTTTTCTGAATGGTACGAACCGCGGCTTCCATGTCGGATTTGAGGTTCTGGGTCTTTCCGGTTTCAGCCAGGGATTGGGGATCCGGGGTTTCAATGCCGATAAACACGGAGTTGAATCCAGCCTCGCGCATGCCGGTCATCAGGTCTGGGTCATCGGCCAGGTTGATGCTGGCCTCGGTATAGAAATGATAGGGATAATCCCGGTCCTGCTGCCATTGAATCAGGGCCGGCAGCAGTTCTTTTTTGACCCGGCGCTTGTTGCCGATAAAGTTGTCATCCACCAGAAATACGGCCCCTTCCCAGCCCATGGAATACAGGGCGTCGAGTTCAGCGGTCAGGCTTTGGGCGTCTTTTAGTCGGGGCTTGTTGCCGTAGACGGTCCAGATGTCGCAGAATTCGCAGTGAAAGGGGCATCCCCGGGAATACTGGATGGACATGGAGCCATAAGCGCCGATATCGAGCAGGTCAAACCGGGGCGCCGGCAGCCGGGAGATATCCGGGTGCGGGGGCATGTCATAAACAGCCGCGGCCGTTCCGGAGTCGAGTTCAGCCAGAAAGTCGCACAGGGTTTCATCGACTTCGCCGCGAAGGATATGGTCTGCCCCGCTGATTTCCTCCCGGCTGTTGGTGGCATAGGGGCCTCCGATAACCACGGTTTTGCCCATCTGGTTGCACCGTGCCACCACTTGCTCCATGGATTGTTTCTGCACGATCATGGCAGAGACAAACACCGCATCAGCCCATTGCAGCAGGCTGTCGTCCAGGGGGCCGACATTTAAATCCACCAGTTTCAGCTCCCGGTCTGCCGGAAACAGCGCGGCGATGGTCAAAAGGCCCAAAGGCGGCATGGCGCTTTTTTTCTTGATAAAGCCAAGGGCGTGTTTATAGCTCCAATAGGTGTTGGAGGGCACTTCCGGATAAACCAGCAGGATGTTTTGATGAGTGGCCATGGGGTGTTCCTTGTTAAGATGGGGTTTAAATGAAACTTCCTTTATTTGTTGATCATAACCATTTGCCCCCCTTTTGACAAGTCCCCCCTTTGGCTATTGCCCTTGCATTTGCTGCCATTGATGAATCATTTTTACGTCCTGTGCAATATCTCGTCCGGTTGTGGTCAGGTAATTGCCGGTCATGATCCCGTTGGCGCCGGCGGCAAATATCCAGGACTGAAAATCGCCCAGGGTGACATGCCGGCCCCCGCAGATGGTGATGTCTTTTTCCGGATTGATCAGCCGGAACAGGGCGATGGTTTTCAGTGCTTCTGCCACGGACAAAAGGGGCTGGTCAGCCATTTTGGTGCCGGCAATGGGATTGATGAAGTTTAAGGGGATTTTTTCAACTCCGATTTCCCGGAGGGTCACAGCCAGCTCAATTCTCTGGGCCCGGGTTTCGCCAAGGCCCATAATGCCCCCGGCACAAACGGCGAGTCCGGCGTTTGCTGCAGCCCGTATGGATTCAATGTCTGCATCGTATTCATGGGTGGTGCAGACCTGTTTGAAATGACTGCGGGCGGTTTCCAGGTTGTGGTGATAGTTGCGGATGCCGCTTTGCCTGAGCTGCTGCGCCTGCTTTTGGGTGAGCATTCCCAGGGATCCGCACAGGGTCAAGTGCGTGCGCGAAGTAATTGTTTCCGCAGCCCGGCAGATGGTGTCAATTTCCTGGTCTGAAAGAAAAAGCCCGCTGGTGACCATTGAGAAATGGGTCATTTGCGCGTCTTCCATTTCCAGGGCGCGCGTTATCAGTTCTTTTTCCGACAACAAGGGGTAGGTTTCCACCCCTGTGTCATGGTGGCCGGACTGGGCACAGAATGCACAATCCTGGGAGCACTTGCCGGATTTGGCATTAATGATGGCGCAGGTGAAAATCTCCTTTCCCTTGAAATGCCTGCGCACCCGGTCGGCCGCCCAAATCAGGTCCATAAACGCCGCCCCTTCTGCCCCGGCCAGTTGGAGCGCCTGGTCTTCACTGATCCCGGCGGGCGGATCTGACAGGATTTTTCCTGTCAGATCCGCTATTTCGCAGGCATTGGATGTATCGGACGGGGTTTTCATATTTTGCCCGCCTGGACCAGTTTGGCAAAATGGGCAAAGGAGCGGTCATAGGTGGCCTCGGCGTCTGCCGGAAAACAGCAGGCCGGAAGCTGTCGGCTTTTGAGGTGATATGCGATGCATTCACAGCAGATGCCCTTGCGCTGGCAGGGTTCATAAGTGCAGTTGCAGCCGGAAAGGTTTTGTTCCTGTTTGCATTCCATGGTTCATGCCTCCTGATATGATTCGGGTTCTTGAAATTCTGCTGTTCTTTGTAGCAGGATTTCAGCACAATGAAAACGTCATCTATACCACCTAAGCCGAACGATTTTCAAGTTTGCCGCAGACATCTTTGTGCGGTTTTCGCATGATGCCGGGCCGGCGGCGGTTTGCTCCCTGCTGACCGCTTGCGCGCTCAATGCGACTCGCAAACCGCCACCTGCCCGGCCCCATGGTCGGCTGCCTGCGAAATATCCGCTGTCATGTCAAAAAAAGCTTTTTACCGCATCCGCTGTTTTTACAGGAAGGAAGCCCTGCGGCCGGGGTCAGTTTTTTCGCTCCTGAGCGTTTACAAACCGACCCCGTCCTTGGACTTCCTTGGAGGCGTCCTTCCAGGGTCGCAGCCCAGGACCGAACACTGCAAATAACTTTTTGCCGCATGATTAAAAGCTTTGATTTTATTTTTTTGAACCTTGAACCTTGAACTTTGAACCTTGAACGAAGTTATTTAGAAGGATGCCTTTGAGGCTTTTCTATGCGACAGGCGCTGCAGCGTGAAACAGGCTTGCACAAAACCCGGACAAAACCTGGAATAACGCTTGACAATTTTTGGAAAAAAAGAAAAAATTACGGGTTATGTTTTTCCATTTGGCGCGGTGATGGGCGGCCATTGCCGCAGGGGGTTCCTGGTTTTTGGGCGGATGCCCGGCAGCCTTCGGCTGCGGATAAAGTGAACATGGCAGTAAAGGGCAGATACAATGAATTCGATTGCAGCACAGTTAAATGAAATTATTGAGCAGGGCAACGCCCATTTGATGGAAATGCTTTCCAGCGTGGGCAAAGAATTGTTTTTTCCAAAGGGGATCCTCTCCCAGAGTGCAGAGGCCAAGCAGAAGGCCACGCGGTTGAATGCCACCATCGGGATTGCCAAACAAGGTGACAGCGCCATGGTGCTGCCTTCGGTGATGCGCTCGGTGTGCGGTCTGGCAGCTGAGGAATCGGTGACGTACGCCCCATCATTTGGCATACCGAAGCTGCGCAGCACCTGGCAGAAGGAAATATATGAAAAAAATCCGTCGCTTGCCGGCAAAACCGTGAGCCAGCCGGTGGTGACAAACGGGATTACCCATGCCATCAGCATTTTTGCCGATGTGTGGACAGATCCGGGCGATGTGATTGTCTTGCCCGAGATGATGTGGGGCAATTACAACATGATTTTCGGGGTGAGAAAAAAGGCGCGCGTCTCCCAATACCCGATTTTTACCGAAACCGGCGGCTATAACGTGGATGCCCTGGCCGACTGCCTGAAAAAGGAGGCCCGGGAAAACCAGAAAATCACCGTGCTGCTCAATTTCCCCCACAATCCCACGGGCTATACCCTCACGGAAACAGAAGCCGATCAGGTTGTGGCCGTGCTCACCGAACTGGCCGAGGCCGGCACCAATGTGATCGTTGTCTGCGATGACGCCTATTTCGGCTTGTTTTACGAGGACGGAATCCTGAAGGAATCGATCTTTTCCCGGCTGTGCGGCCGTCACCCCCGGTTGCTGGCCGTCAAACTTGACGGGGCCACCAAGGAAAATTACGTCTGGGGCCTCCGGGTGGGTTTTATCACTTACGGGGCGGTCATTGAAGGCGATGCCGCAGGTGTTTTTGACGCTCTGGAGCGCAAGACCGCAGGGTGTGTGCGCGGCAATATTTCCAATGCCTCGCATTTGAGCCAGTCCATTGTGGTGAAATCCATGCAGGATGAAAACTACCAGGCGGAAAAACAGGCCAGATTTGAGCTGCTCCGGGCCCGGGCCGAAACCGTGAAACAGGTCCTGGCCGATCCCAAATATGGTTCTGCCTGGGATGTATATCCCTTTAACTCCGGTTATTTCATGTGCATTCGGCTAAAGACCGTGGAGGCGGAAACATTGCGGGTGCACCTGCTTGACCAGTACGGGGTGGGGCTGATTGCACTGGGCAGATACGATCTGCGGGTGGCCTTTTCCTGTCTGGAAAAAGATGATATCCGCACCCTGTTTGACATTGTGTATCAGGGGGTTGCGGATTTGACCCGGGATAATACGGGATAATCCGGGCCGGTTTGTTTGCACGGCCGCATATGCCGGAAAGAAGATAGCGTGGCACAGCAGCAGCGTATTCACCAACTGGGGGTTTTGCTAAAGCAGCGGATCCGGTCTGTGAACCTTGCCCGGGCGGGCAAGTGGAGCCTGTTTTTTGTTCTCATCGGTATTATTGCCGGCACCGGCTCCATTATTTTCCAGTATCTGTGCCAGCTGGGGAGCCATTTGTTCATGGACTGGATGGCCGGTTACCGCCCCCCGCAGCCGGCCGGGGAAGGTCACATCCTGCCGCCCACCGCCACGGTGTTCAACCGTTGGATTCTTTTGTTTTTGCCGGCTGCCGGCGGACTGCTCAGCGGCTGGATCGTTTACCGGTTTGCCCCGGAGGCCGAAGGCCACGGCACGGATGCGGCCATTGAGGCCTATCACCAGAAGGGCGGTTTTATGCGCTCCCGGGTGCCGGTTGTCAAGACCATTGCCTCGGCCATTACCCTGACCACCGGCGGATCCGGCGGAAGGGAAGGGCCCATTGCACAGATCGGGGCGGGTTTCGGTTCTTTTATGGCCACCCGGCTCAAGCTCTCCGAGCGAGAGCGCCGGATCATGCTGGCCGCAGGCATCGGCGCGGGGGTGGGCAGTATTTTCCGGGCGCCGCTGGCAGGGGCACTGTTTGCCTCGGAAGTGCTCTACAGTGACCCGGATTTTGAATCCGAGGTCATCATCCCGGCCGGAATTTCATCGGTGGTGGCTTATTGCCTGTTTTCTCTGGTATTTGGCTGGGACACCCTGTTTGATTCGCCCGAATTCAGGTTCCAGAACCCCCTGGAACTCGGTCCCTATATTGTTCTGGCCCTGGTGCTTTCGGTCTTGAGCCTCTGCTATGTCAAATCCTTTT
Source organism: Desulfosalsimonas sp. (assembly GCF_055149105.1). Lineage (NCBI taxonomy): Bacteria > Pseudomonadati > Thermodesulfobacteriota > Desulfobacteria > Desulfobacterales > Desulfosalsimonadaceae > Desulfosalsimonas > Desulfosalsimonas sp. The sequence goes on from NZ_JBSRLA010000045.1 coordinate 15,105, forward strand.
ACGGGGTCACGGACCTGTTTAAGAAAATCCGGATTCCCAATCATGTCAAGCCGGCCATCGGCGGGATGCTCACCGGCATGGTCGGATTTTACCTGCCCTCCACCCTGGCCTTTGGCTATGGTTACGCCCAGCAGGCCATTTTCAATGAACTGGCCATTTCTGTTTTGCTGGCCCTGGCCCTGGGAAAGATCGTCACCACATCCTTTACCATCGGCTCCGGGGGCTCCGGGGGCGTGTTCGGACCCTCGGTTGTTATTGGCGGAGCCATGGGCGGTGTGGTGGGAAAACTGTTTCACCAGTTGATCCCCGGTGTTGTCACCAGCCCGGGTGCTTTTGTGGTGGTGGGCATGGCGGGGTTTTTCACGGCCGTGTCCAACGCGCCCATTTCCACCATTATTTTTGTCAGCGAGATGACCAATTCCTATGAACTCCTTCTGCCCAGCCTGTTTGTCTGCTCCATCTGCTATGTGACATCCCGGCGCTGGAGCATTTATCGCAAGCAGGTCAAAAACCGGGTGGCATCGCCGGCCCATGCCGGAGAATTCATGGTGGACGTGCTCCAGTTGATCAAGGTGCGGGATCTGATGCATCTGGTGCGAAAGGTGCCCACCATTCCCGAGCACATGCCGTTTCAACAGTTCAAGGTGTTTTTCTCCCAGACAAAGCAGCATTATTTTCCGGTCATGGACGAGGAAAACCGTATGAGGGGGATTTTTTCAAGCACGGACATCCGGGGGGTTTTGTTTTCCCCGGAAATCGAGCATCTGGTGGTCATGCGCGATATTGCCACCTCCAGCGTGGTGGCCACCACGGCTTCCGAAGATCTAAATACCGTGCTGCAGAAGATGACCACCAAAAACATTGACAGCCTGCCCGTGGTTTCCGAGGATGACGCGCAAGTGCTGCTGGGCATGCTTGACAGAAGGGATGTGATTGCCTTTTACAACCGGCAGGTGCAGCGCTTAAAGGCCGGAGAGCTGGGGCCCGGGGGGGCGTGACTTGAAGTAACTTCGTTCAAGGTTCAAGGTTCAAGGTTCAAGGTTCAAGGTTCAAAAAAATAAAATCAAAGTTTTTAAGCATGCGGCAAAAGGTTATTTGCAGTGTTCGGTCCTGGGCTTCCTTCCTGACAAACATCGGACGCGGTAAAAGCTTTTCAGTATTCCACGTCTACAAGAAACAGGCCCCGGGCCGGGGCTGTGGCACCGGCTTGGCTGCGGTCTTTGGAATCCAGGATGGCAGGCATTTGTTCCGGTGCCATCCGCCCCAGGCCGGTTTCAATCAGAGTGCCCAGGATGTTTCTGACCATGTAGCGGAGAAATCCGTCTGCGGTGATTTCAAAGATGATCTGCGGGTTTTTGTCATCTCTGAGAAACCGGGCAGTAGAAACCGTCCGGATGCTGTGGGATCTGGGGCTGCCGGTGTTTTCAAATGCAGCAAAGTCATGGGTGCCCTGGATATGCCGGGCGGCCTCTGTCATGGCTTCAATATTGAGGGGTTTTGCAATGTGCCAGGCATACTGCCGGCCGATGGCCGGGGCCAGGGGGCGGTTTAAGATATAATAACGATAGGTTTTCTGCCTGACACCATAGCGGGCGTGAAAGGTTTCTGATTCGCGGGTGCAGGAACGGATCACAATGTCTTCGGGCAGCAGGCTGTTTAGCCCCGAGAAAAAAACATCCGGGGTGAGCCGGGTCTGGCAGCGGAAATGGGCGCTTTGGCCCAGGGCATGCACCCCGGCATCGGTCCGGCCGGAGCCCGTGACCCGAACCGGCTGGCGGGTCATTGTAAAAAGGGCTTTTTCGATTTGACCCTGGATGGTGCGGCCTGTTTTCTGGATCTGCCAGCCGTTGAAATCCGTGCCGTCATATTCCACAATGAGTTTGAAGGTCTGCATAAAAACGATTTGTAATCCGGATAAAACCGGATTGCAAGGGATATAGAAGGAGAGATGCCAATGGTCAAGGGATTTAGCGCGGCTGCCGTGTGTGCGGGAATCAAGAAAAACGGGAAAAAGGATCTGGCCTTAATCGTCTCTGACACCCCTGCTGCCGCAGCCGGAGTGTTTACGAAAAACCGGGTCCAGGCCGCACCTGTGCGGCTTGACAAACAGCGCCTGAGCAGCGGGGTGTGCCGGGCCATTATTGCCAACAGCGGCAATGCCAACTGCTGCACCGGAGACCAGGGCATGGCCGATGCCCGCGCCATGACCCGGCTGGCCGCAGATGGCCTGAAAGCAGATGAGGCGCATGTTCTGAGCGCCTCCACGGGCGTGATCGGCCAGCACCTGGACATGGACAAAATCCGTGCGGCCGTGCCCGGTCTTGTGAGCGGGCTTTCGGAAAACGGCTTTGCGGCCGCAGCCGAGGCCATCATGACAACCGATACCCGGCCCAAACTGGTTTTTGAGCAGGGGCAAATGGGGGGAAAAACTTACAGTCTGGCAGCCATGGCCAAGGGTTCGGGCATGATCCGGCCGGACATGGCCACCATGCTCTGTTTTGTGTGCACGGATCTGGAAATCCCTGCTGCTGATCTTCAGCAGGCGCTGGTTGCTGCAAATGAGGCGTCTTTTAACCGCATCACAATAGACGGGGATACCAGTACCAATGACACGGTGCTGGTGCTGGCAAACGGCCAAAGCGGGGCGCGGGCCAAAACCCCTGGGGATTTCAGGGCGTTTGCGACCTTGCTGGAAAATGTCCTGGGAAAACTGGCCCGCATGGTCGTGGAAGACGGGGAGGGGGCCACCAAGTGCGTGGAAATTTCCGTAATCAATGCAGCATCCCGCGAAAACGCCCGTCAGATGGCTGATACCGTGGCCAATTCCAGTCTGGTGAAAACCGCTTTTTTTGGCGAGGATGCCAACTGGGGCCGGATACTGGCGGCCCTGGGCCGGGCCGGGGTGGCATTTGATCCGGATGCGGTGGATATCTGGTTTGATGACGTGAAAATGGTCAAGCAGGGCCTGGGATGCGGCGCTCAGGCCGAAGCCGCGGCCACTGCGGTGCTGCGGCAAAAAGCCTTTGCTGTCACCATTGACGTGAAATCCGGCCGGCAGCAGGCCTCGGTGCTCACCTGTGATTTTTCCGTGGATTATGTGAAAATCAACGCGGATTACCGGTCCTGATCATGGAATCCAAAGCGGCAAAAAAAGGGGTCCGGCTTCAGAAGTTTATGGCGGATGCCGGTATCTGCTCCCGCCGCCGGGCGGAAGATTATATCCGCAAAGGGCTGGTGCGGGTAAACGGGGAAACCGTCACCCAGATGGGCACCACCGTGGATCCCGGGGCAGACCGGGTGGAAGTGTCGGGAAAACTTGTGGTCCCGGCCCGGCAGGACGTCTACATCATGCTCAACAAGCCTGCGGGCTATATCTGCTCCTGCAGCCAGCCGGGCAGAAAAATCGTGCTGGATCTGGTGGACACCGACCAGCGGGTATTTCCCGTGGGCCGGCTGGACCGGGATTCCACGGGCCTGGTTTTGCTCACCAGCGACGGCCGTATCCATCACCGCCTGGCCCATCCCTCCTTTGACCATGAAAAACAATACCAGGTGGAAGTCGACCGGCCGGTTTCTGATGCAAAACTCGATGAATTGCGCCGCGGGGTGAAGCTGTCAGACGGCATGACCCGGCCGGCAGAGGTGGTGCGCCGGGGCGAAAAAAGTTTTGACATCACCCTGCAGGAAGGCCGCAACCGGCAGATCCGGCGCATGGCCGAGGCCGTGGACTGCAAGGTGGTCCGCCTGCACAGAATCCGCATGGGCCCGGTTTGGCTAAAGGATCTGCCCCCCGGCCAGTGGCGCCATCTATCCGACCAGGAGCGCCGGGATCTGCTAAACGCCTGCAGCCTGAACACCCCCGCCGCCTGACCACCGATCACCGACCACTGACAACAGACCACTGCCCACCCATCACTCATCACCCATCACTCATTACCCATCACCCATTACTGATTACTCATCACCCATCTCCCATCACCGTTCTCAAATCTCCCCGTCTTCCTCCTGGATCTTCTGGTGCTTTATATTGATGCCTTCGACGATAAAGGCCACATGTTCGCCGATGTTGGTGGACAAGTCCCCAACCCGCTCCAGGCATCGGGAGATGATAATGGTCTGAATGGAACGGCGGGTCTTGTCCCGCCGCTTGTCAATGGCCGGGGCGTCTGCCACCATCAGTTCAATGAGGCTTTTTAAGACCTGCAGGGTATGCTCATCAGCCTGGTCATCCATTTTCCGGACCGCCCGGGCCGCCTGTGCGTCCAGGTCCCGCAGGCAGGCAATGGCCTGTTTGAGCATTGTCCGGCTGGTTTCCATGAGCCGGTCCATGGCCGCAGTCTTTTCCAGGGGCGGGTACTGGCTTAAAAACAGGGAGCGCTCGGAAATATTGACGGCCTGATCGGCAATGCGTTCGAGCTCATTGCTGATTTTCATGTTGCCGATGATCATGCGCAGATCCCTGGCCATGGGCTGTTCCAGGGCCAGAAGACGCAGGGCGCGCTTGTCCACATCCACTTCGATCTGGTTGATGTGGCGGTCGCCGTCAATGACTTGCTGGGCCAGGTCGGAATCCCTGCGGACATAGGCAGAAATGGCGTTTTCAAAGGCATCCCGGGTCTGGGCGGCCATGTTGAGCACGGTGATTTTCAGATTTTCCAGCTCATGATGAAAATGGAGTCGTTCCATGGATTCTCCTTAGCCGAACCGGCCGGTGATGTAGTCTTCGGTTTGCTGGAGCCCGGGCCGGGTAAACAGGGTTTCCGTATCTCCGGCTTCAATGAGCCGGCCCATGTAGAAAAACGCTGTGATATCCGAAACCCTGGCCGCCTGCTGCATATTATGGGTCACAATGATGATGGTAAAGTCATTTTTCAGTTCGTGGATCAGGTCCTCGATCTTCTGGGTGGCAATGGGATCCAGTGCCGAGGCCGGTTCGTCCATGAGCAGGACATCAGGTTCCACGGCCAGGGCCCGGGCAATACAGAGGCGCTGCTGCTGGCCGCCGGAAAGCCCCAGGGCCGACTGGTTGAGCCGATCCTTGATTTCATCCCACAGGGCTGCCTGCTTTAGGCTTTTTTCCACGCGCTGCCGCAGGAGATTTTTGTTTTTCACCCCGTTGACCCGCAGGCCGTAGGCCACGTTGTCAAAAATGGTCTTGGGAAAGGGATTGGGTTTTTGAAATACCATGCCCACCCGCCTGCGCAGGCTGACCACGTCCACGCTCGGGGAATAGATGTTCTGGTCATCGAGCAGGATTTCGCCTTCCACCCGGGTTGTGGGAATCAGGTCGTTCATTCGGTTTAAGCACCGCAGAAAAGTGCTTTTGCCGCAGCCTGACGGTCCGATCAGCGCTGAGACCCGGCACTGATTCAACTCCAGGGTGATATCCTCAAGGGCCTTGAAATTCCCGTAGAAAAAATCAAGGTTTTTGATGGCAAATTTTACATTTTCCGTCATGGATGATTGTCCTTTCAGGCCGAAGCCGGCGGCTCGCCGCCGGCTTCAGGGCAATGATTGGATTCCGCCGGTTTCAGGTTCCGGGGCAGGGTGAAGAAAAACAGGCTGCCGGTTTGCGTTCCTTCAGGCGGGCTTTGCACCCAGATCCGTCCGTTCATGGCAGAAACCGCATGCTTGCAGATGGAAAGCCCCAGGCCCGTGCCCCCCAAAGCCCGGCTGCGTTCCTTGTCAATTCGGTAGAAGCGCTCGAAAATGCGCTCTTTGTGCTTAGGGGCAATGCCCGGGCCCTGGTCCCGGATGCTGAAAACAACCTCCGTGTCCGTGGTTTGTGCAGATACGGTAATGATGCCGCCTTGCGGGGAGTAACGGATGGCATTGTCTGCCAGGTTGCCAAACACCCGGGTCAAGGCGGCCGGATCGGCGTTTACCACAAGATCCGTGGGCAGCCGTTTGTCTATGCGGATTTGTTTTTGTTCCGCTGCAAGCCGGCAGGTTTCCCATACCTTTTCAAATACAGGGCCGATTTGCACCGGCTTGATCTCCAGGTCCATGGGTTTTTCCTGGAGCCGGGTGAGCTGGAGCAGGTCATTGACAATGCCGGTCATCTGGGTGGTGTTTTTCTGGATGGTGCCCAGAAAAGACCGTGCCTGGTCATTCATTGAAAATCCGCCTGACAGCAGCGTTTCCACATATCCCTTGATGGAGGTCAGTGGGGTTTTGAGTTCATGGGAGACATTGGCCACAAAATCCCGCCGGATTTTTTCCAGGCGCAGCTGCTCGCTGACATCATAGAAAACAATCAGGGCGCCGCCTTCGGCGATTTTTACCGCATACATGTCATAGAACCGCTCTTCGCCCATTTTCAGGGTGACATTGTATTCGGCCATGCCCTGCAGGATTTTGTCGCAGGCTGTTTGGACCTCGCTGTTTAAAAACGCTTCCAGGGGGCGCTTTCCGATGCAGGACAGCCGGCACTCGGCAATTTGTCCCATGGCCTGATTAATGGCCTTGATCCGCCCGGCCTTGTCAATGAGCATCACGCCTTCGCGCATGTTTTCAATAATGGTCTCCATTTCACTGTTCTGCTCGGAAATCACTTCCATCTGTTCGCTGATCCGGTCGGCGGTTTCGTTTAAGGTCATGGACAGCTGATAGAACTCGCCTCCTGCGTCCATGATGTATTGGTGGGAAAAATCACCCCGCGCAATACCCTTTAACCGGTCCATGATTTTGTAAATGGGTTGTTCGAGCCTGCGGGCCAGGTAAATGCTCAGCCCGAAGGTAAGTGCCAGGATTGCGGCCAAAGCCAGCCAGAACCGGCCGGTGTAGGTCTGCAGCCGGGCATCCACCGAAGACACCGGGTAGGCCGCCCGCAAATACACGGGCCGGCTGTGGGCAGGGGATTGAATCTGTTTGGCTGCATAGATGAGCCGCTGCTTGGTGGTGTCGCTGTAGCGAACGCTCACGGAGGGCTGGTCGGCTGTGGCCGCCCGGATTTCTTTTCTGTCTGAATGGTTTTCGAGGTAGCGCAGTTCATGCCGGGGTACCGAGGAGTCGGCAATCACCGCCCCGCCATGCTTGATAATCGTGATCCGGCAGTTTAGCTTCTCGCCTGTTTCAGTGCACCACTGATCCAGGGATCGGCCGGACAAAAAGGGTTGATCTTTTTCCAGCAGCCAGTCAATGACTTCCAGCTGGTCAATGGCCTTCTGTGTGGATTCCGCCAGGATTTCGCGCTTCAGGCTCTGGTACATGTAGAGCCCGGGCAGCACAGTGGCCACGATGAGCACCCCGCAAAAGGCAATAAACAGCCGGTTTCGGAATTTGATGTTTTTCATTTATTCATCCTTGAACCGGTAGCCAACGCCCCGGACGGTTTCAATGTCATCTGCATAAGGTCCGATTTTCTGGCGCAGCCGTCGGATATGGGTGTCCACGGTTCTGTGGTAACCTTCGAACTGATATCCCCAGACCCGGTCCAGAAGCTGGTCCCGGGACCGGACCCTTCCCTTGTTGTTTAACAGCTCCAGCAGCAGGTGAAATTCCGTAAGCGTCAGATGAAGCGGCTGTTTGTCGATAAACGCCCTGTAGTTTTCCGCATCCACGGTCATTTCCCTGTGATGCAGAAGTGTTGCCGCCCCGGCCGGCTCAGTGCCGCTGCTGCGGTTTAAAACCGCCCGGATTCGCAGCATCAGTTCCCTGGGGGAAAAGGGCTTGACCATGTAATCGTCAGCCCCGAGCTCAAATCCCACGATCCGGTCCACCTCCTCACCCTTGGCCGTGAGCATGATCACGGGAATGTCCCTGGTTTTCTGATTCTGTTTCAAGGTTCGGCATACGGACAGGCCGTCCATGCCCGGCAGCATCAGATCCAGCACGATCAAATCCGGCAGCTCGGAAATGGCTGTTTCCAAGCCCTGACTGCCGTCGGCACTTTTGATGACCCGGTATTCTTCTGTTTCCAGATGCCAGGCCACCAGGTTCAAAATATCGGTATCATCTTCGATGACCAGAATTGCGGGCGCTTCCATTTGTATCCCTTGTATCCCTGTTTCGCGGGGTTATCATTAATGGCCAGGAGTGAAAGGTAATGCTTTTTTGTGACAATCACCCGAATACCGTGTGAAGATTGTGTGACAAAAAAAGACACCATATTTTGATTTTTCTGTCACGCAATCGTCATATTCGGATTTTATCTTTGCCCCAGTTGACGTCACAGGCAAAAGAAAACGCCTGGACATTTTAAACATACCAAAAAAACGGAGGGTTTCAACATGAAAGGCAAGATTCTGATTTATTTGATGGCGGTGAGCGTTGCGTTTGCGGGGCTGTTTTTCAGCCCGGCCATGGCCGAAAAACTTGAAATCAAGGGCTCCACCACGGTGCTGCCCGTCAGCCAGCAGGCGGTTGAAAAATTCATGGATGCGTACCCGGATGTTCAGATTTCGGTCTCCGGCGGCGGATCGGGAAACGGGATCAAGGCGATTATTGACGGGACAACCGATATTGCCATGGCTTCCCGGTTCATCAAGCAGGAGGAAGTGGCCCGGGCCGTGGAAAACGGTACATACCCGGTGCCTTTTGCCGTTGCCCTGGACTGCATCGTGCCCGTGGTCCATCCTTCCAACCCGGTCAAAGATTTAAGTCTTGCGCAGTTGAAAAACATCTACCAGGGCAAAATCAAAAACTGGTCCGAGGTGGGCGGAGAGGACCGCAGGATTGTGGTGGTCTCCCGGGATACATCCTCCGGCACCTATGAAGTCTGGGAGGAAAAAGTGCTTGAAGGCGGCCGGGTATTTCCGGGCGCCATGCTTCAGGCATCCAACGGGGCAGTGGTGCAGGCTGTTTCCAATAACAAAAACGCTGTGGGCTATATCGGCCTGAGCTATATCAATAAAGATGTGAAGCCAACAACGGTCAATGGCGTGGAAGCCAGCCTGGATACGGCAGCGGCTTTTCCGGTCAGCCGGAGTCTGTTTATGTTCACCAGGGGATGGCCCCAAGGCGTGACCCTGAAGTTCATGAATTATATGCAGCATCCGGACAAGGGCCAGAAGATCGTGGCGGATGTGGGGTATGTGCCCCTGTATTAAAGACGGTGGTCAGTGGTCGGTAGTCTGAGGTCAGTGATGAGTAGTGAGTGATGAGTGATCGGTGGTCAGTGGCCGGGGTTGGGCAAAGAAAGACCGATTCCGGCCGCTTTGGCTGCCAATAAGATTGAAAAAATTTATCTGAAGTTGAATTGCGAATTTGCCGGGAGTATTTGTCCATGAAACGCCAAAACAAAGAAGGCCTGATCCGCAACTTTTTTTTCATTATCGCCTTTATGTCCATTGCCGTGTTGCTGCTGATTTTGTTTTTCCTGGTCAAGGCCGGGGTGCCCATATTTGAAAAGGTATCGATTGGTGAGTTTATTTTTGGCACCTACTGGTACCCCACGGCCAGCCCGCCGGATTTCGGGATTCTGCCCCTGATTCTGGCCTCGGTGTTTGTCACCCTCTGTTCAGCAGTTCTGGCTGTGCCCCTGGGGGTGATGACCGCCATTTATCTGGCTGAGATCGCCTCTCCGAGGTTAAAAGAGATTGCCAAGCCCGCAGTGGAGCTGCTGGCCTCTTTGCCGTCGGTGGTGATCGGGTTTTTCGGAATGGTGGTGGTGGCCCCGTTTCTCCAGGAAACATTTGATCTGGCAACGGGTCTGAATCTGTTTAACGCCTCTTTAATGCTGGCGTTCATGTCTGTTCCCACCATCTGCACCATATCAGAGGATGCCATTTCCAGTGTGCCCAGGGAGTTAAAGGAAGCTTCCCTGGCTTTGGGCGCCAACCGGATTGAAAGTATTTTCCGGGTGATTGTGCCGGCCTCCATTTCCGGGATCAGCACAGGGGTTATCCTTGGCATGGCCCGGGCCATCGGCGAGACCATGGTGGTGCTCATGGTGGCCGGCGGTGCGGCCATGATCCCCGGATCCCTTTTTGACCCGGTGCGGCCCATGCCGGCCTCTATTGCCGCTGAAATGGCCGAGGCCCCGTTTCAAAGCGCCCATTATCATGCCTTGTTTGCCATTGGCATGATTCTGTTTGTGTTTAACCTGCTGTTTAATTCCATTGCCGACTATATTTCCCACAAGCACCGGCAGGTGGGGGCGGCCACCCTTTAAAAGCGTTTGGGGAAAAAGGAGTTGTACGAAATGCAGCGCGATTCAGAACTGGTTTTTAATAAATCCACCCTGGGCAGAAACCTCAAGGAGCATGTGGTTTTTTCAATGTTCCGGGCGGCTGCGGTAATAAACGGTCTGGCTTTGCTTATTATTTTGTTTTTTCTGATTAAAAACGGCTGGTCGGCCATTTCCTGGGAGTTTTTGACAAAGCCGCCGGTGGATTCCATGACAAAGGGCGGAATCCTGCCCTGTATCGTGGGCACGGTGTATTTGAGTATCGGCGCTGTTGCCATTGCCATGCCCCTGGGCATCGGGTGCGCCATTTACCTTAACGAATATGCCCGCCAGGGCCTGATTGTCCGTCTGATCCGGTTTGCCATCAATAACCTGGCCGGGGTGCCGTCTGTGGTATTTGGTTTGTTCGGACTGGCGTTTTTTGTCACCTGGATGAACCTGGGCGTCAGCATTGTCTCCGGCGCCCTGACCCTGGGGTTTCTCACCCTGCCGGTGGTCATCGGCACCTCAGAGGAAGCCCTGCGCTCGGTGCCGGATACCTACCGGGAGGCGTCTTTGGGACTGGGTGCCACCAAATGGCAGACCATCTCCCGGGTGGTGCTGCCTGCGGCGTTTCCCTCCATGATTACCGGGGGTATCCTGTCTTTGAGCCGTGCCGCGGGCGAAACCGCTGCCATCATGTTTACGGCAGCCGTATTTTTCAACCGGCAGATCCCGGACTCCATCATGGATCCGGTCATGGCACTGCCGTATCATATATATGTGCTGGCAACCGCGGGCACGCGCATCGAAGAGACCCGGCACCTGCAGTACGGCACGGCTTTGGTGCTCATTGCCCTGGTGCTGGGCATGAACCTGATCGCCATTGTTTACCGGGCCCGGCTGCGCAGAAGGGTATAAAAAAAGATGCAATTTTTTTTGGCAGGCCCGGTCGCGGAAAAGATCTTTATTTTTCAGGGACAATCCAATGGGTGCCATAAAAAAATGGCATAAAATCAGGCCCCTTTGCCGCAAAGTGCCTGCAAAAAGGGGTTGCAGAACCACTTCTGCCGGTGGTATGGCCTCACACAGAAGAGTTTAACAGGGATGTCCGGCAAATCATGCATCCCGGCAAAAAACTGTTGTGTCAAAACACAGCAAAACAATCAAGGAGGACAAATGAAAATTTCAGGAAAACGCATTTTAACCGTATTGGCAGCAGGACTGTTTTTTTTATGCACGGCCCTGCCCGCGGCCGCCCTTACCGTTGATTTTCACGGCAAGGCCCTGACCGGGGCTATGGGTGCGTCAGATGGCTGGATACTGGGTGACCGGAACAATGACAATGACAGCACCACTTTTGCCGCTGGTAAATTTCGGTTCCGGGCAGAAGTGGGTACAGACGACGGCCGGGCCAAGATGGTGTACGGGTTTGAAACCGGCGCCAACAATTTCGGTGATAGCGAGAGCTGGGATTATTCCGGTGACAGCACGGATTTTGAAAACCGGTTTGCCTATATCCAGCTCAATGTGCCGGGCATGAACGATCAGGTCATGGGCCGGGCCGGCCTGCAGAAAACCGGCGTGAACCACTGGGTGTGGACGGAAACCGCGGCAGGCGTCACCCTGCATGGCAACGGGGCAGTTAACTGGTCTGCGGGCTGGTTCCGGGGTTTGGAGGAAGGTTTTGGTGCGCCAGAAGACGACGTTGCAGAAACTGATTTCTATATGATCAAGGGAGATTTCAAGCCCGGTGATAACATCACGGTTGGCGGTTTTGCCCTGTATGGCGAGGATTTTGGCGCCAAGAGCGCTGTCGGTGATCTGGGTTGGGAAGAAATTGAAGATGGTGCTGACCAGTACTGGGTTGGCCTGACCGGAAAAATCGATGGTCCGGTTTTTGCCTCTGGTGATTTGATCTATCAGGGTGGAGATGCCGGGAATGATGGAAATCTGGATGTGTCGGCCTGGCTGGCCAACCTGACTGTGGGCGCCCGGGTGAGTGACAATGCCAAGGTTTCGGTGCACGGTCTCTATGTCACCGGTGATGATGATCCTCTTGACGGAGACCTGGATGCCTTCCAGTCTGTTGACGCGGATGTCAAGGTGGGCCAGATCTTTTTCAAGGACAGTCTTGCTGCTTCCCTGGACCGGTTTGTGGATGATCAGTTTGGCGCCACCATGCCTGAGCCTTTAAGGAATAAAGGTCTGATGACCCTTGCTCTGGAGGGTGAAATTCAGCTGGATGCCAAAAACAACCTCCGGGGGGCTGTGCGCTACCTGGAAACCGCTGAGAAATATGCATCAGCGAATTTTTCAGATGAAGACGAACTGGGCTATGAGTTTGACCTGTGGTATGCATACAAATACAATGACAACCTGACCCTGAAACTGGAAGGCGCTTACCTGATTTCCGGTGATCTGGCAGAAGAGATGTTTGACGATGATGATGTCTACCAGGTGGCCGCAGGCATGGTGTTTGCTTTCTAAATCTGGCATAATTGAATGATCTGAGTGAAGTTTTGATAAAGGCTTTTTCCGGCCCCTCCCGATTGGGCACGGGGCTGGAAAAAGCCGGTTGTTTTTTTGTCAAACCGTAAAAAGCGTGCATTTTGAGCGCTTCAGGTGAGCCCCATGAAACGCATGAAACTTTTTGTTGCTTTGCTGCCGGCATTTCTGGTGATGGTTATTTTTCCGGTCCTTTTGTCTGCTGCCGAAATTCCCGCAGACCAAGTGGCGTCGGATTTATCCGTTTTGGAGGCCCGGGTGATCCAGGGCCCGCAGGATCACTGGCTGATCAACCAGGGCGGGGAACAGGACGTAAAAAAGGGCGATCTGTTTACCCTTTACCTGCCGGCCCAATCCGTAAAAGACCCGGAAACCGGGGAGACCCTGGGAGAATTTGCCCCGCCAGCGGCCACGGCACGGGTGGCGCAGGTCCATGAGCGGTTTTCCGAAATCGAGGTGCAGTGCCTGGACGACCGGGACTGCGAGATTGCGCCGGGCATGCAGGCGGTGCGCCATGAACAGGTCAAAGCCTGGTTTGTGGATGAAACCGGCGATTCTGCAGATCAGTACAAGCTTCTGCGCTCCCGGCTGGATCATCTGGACTGGCAGGATTACCGGGAGAGCCCCGGCCAGGGCCCGGAATCGGGGGTATTTGCATGGGGCGTGGTATTTGTGGCCGACAGCAGCGGGGTTACCGTGTGGAGCGGCGGCCAGGTGCGCGGGATTTACCAGTCCGAAGAAAAAGCCCGGACTTCTGCCCGGTCTGCTCCTGCCGCAAAGCGGGCAAAAGTTGCGCCGGCAGCCAAATCCGCGGCTGTAAGGGCTCTGCCCGGCATGGGCACGCCCATGGAGGTTTCGGGTTTTGAGGCTGTGGCGAGCTTTGACAACCGGGTCGATCACATGAGTGTGGCCGAAAGTGCGGGCTCGGGCACGTCCTACATGGTGTTTCTGTCCGGCCGCACCATCGCGGCCAGAAGCCTTGAAGGCGGCCATACATTTGAATACGAATATTCGGGCTTTGGTGAGGTGGTCAGCCTCTCAGGCACAGGCGATCACCTGCTGGCGGTCAATATCTATGATCCGGATGCGGGCATGCGTTCCATGATACTGGAGCTCACGGACAATGGTTTTGAACAAAAAGCCAAAGGCGTTCCTTATGTGCTGGGTTTCATGGGCCTTGCTGAAAACGGGAAAGCCCCCCAACTCTGGGGCCAGCGGTTTTCCAGAACAGAACTTTTGCTGCCGGTGGTCCATGAGCTGGATTTCAAAGATGGCACGGTGGAAACGGGCAGACAAAAGGATGTACCCTTCGGGTTTTCCATCTTCGGGGCGTTTTACGGGGATGTGAACGACGATGACCGGCCCGAGCTGGGGTTTTTCAATCCCGGCGGCCGCCTGGTGGTGTATCAGAAGGGTTCCCATGTCTGGGAGGCATCGGATAAATTTGCCCCTTCCTACGGCTCGTTTCTGGTGGCTGATCCCGAAGACCCGGAGGTGGCCCCGTCAAAGGTGGCGGTCTGGGGCCGGCCGGCCCTGTTTTTGCAAAACCAGCGCCAATTTGCAGCCATTGCGCTCAACTCGGCGGGGTTTTCCTCGATGATCGGCGGCGGGCCGGGCCAGGGAACCGTGGGGATCTTTTTCGGAAGAGACGATGTGTATCGGCTCCAGCGGCTGGCGGATCATTTCCAGGGCCCGATCCAGGACGTGGCCGTATATGATGACAAGCTGCTGATCTGCGTGGCAGAGGGCGGGTTTTTCAGCCAGGGGGCACGGTCGCATGTGGTTTCGGTGCCGTTGGCTGCGCTTGTACGGTGAAGACGGGTGACGGGTGACGGGTGACGGGTGACGGGTGACGGGTGACGGGTGACGGGTGACGGGTGACGGGTGACGGGTGACGGGTGACGGGTGACGGGTGACAGGGGACAGGGGAAATCAAAACGTTTAATTTTGATGGCACCGTAAAAAGTTCAAGATCAAGGCTTGCGCAATTTCGAAGAATGCAGCTACTTATCCGTACGTGAAATTCTGAGAAATTGCGCGTAACGCAGATATTGCATTTCCAAGGAAGTCCAAGGGCGGGGTCGGCTTTTGAAGCGACATTGAGCGTTTTTGCTTGAAAATTTAAACTGTTGGAGGAATGCAGGGCGAATTTGTATATTTTAAGCAAAGACATTTGATCAATCCGCAAAAACGGTCAGGAGCGAAAAAGCCGACGCCGGCCGCAGGGCTTCCTTCCTGTAAAAACAGCGGACGCGGTAAAAAGCTTTTTACGGCGCCATCAAAATTAAAAGAACGATTGTTTAGGGGGTAGGGGGATGAGTGATCATCATCATCATGACCACGGACACGATCATGATCATGGGCACGACCATGATCACGGGCATGATCATCAGCACGGGCATAGCCATGACACCGGGCCGTCTGAGATGAGCATGGCGGAAAAGCTGGAGAAAATGGTTTCCCACTGGCTCAAGCACAACGCCGATCATGCCGAAACCTACCGGCAGTGGGCGGACCGGGCCCGGCAGGCCGGGCTTTCAGATGTGGCGGACATTCTTGAATCCGTGGCAAAAGACAGCCAGGCCATCAATACGGATCTGGAAAAGGCCGGTCAAGTGCTCAAGGGCAAGTAGCGGCCGGTTTTTTGCCCTGGCTTCTTATCCCAGGGGCACAACCATGGGCGCGCCCCGGTGGCGGGTGATGTCCACGGGCACGTCATAGACCTCGCCGATGATTTCCGGGGTGACGGTCTCCGCGCCGCCTGCGGCAAAAATTCGCCCGGCCTTTAAAAAAATAAACTGGTCTGCATACCGAAGGGCCATGTTTAAGTTGTGCATGGTCATCACCGCGGCCACCTCGTGGGTGGCGGCCACCTGCCGGATGGTTTTCAGGATCTCGATCTGGTTTTTCAGATCCAGGCTGCTGGTGGGCTCATCGAGCAGCAGGATGCCGGGCTCCTGAACCAAAGCCCGGGCTATGCTGACTTTTTGCAGTTCCCCGCCGCTTAATTCCGTGACATACCGCAGGGAGAGCGCATTTAGCCCGAGCCGGTCAATGGCCGCATGGGTCAGCCGGAGATCGTGCTCAGATGCCCGCCAGGTGATATGCGGCCGCCGGCCCAATAAAATGGCGTCAAAAACCGTGGTCCGGGCGGCTTCCGCCCGCTGGGCCACATACCCCATCCGCCTTGCAATTTCCATTGCCCCCATGTTTAAGATGTTTTCCCCGTTGATGCGCACCACTCCGGTCCGGGGCTGCAAAATGGCGTTCATGCACCGCAGCAGGGTGGTCTTGCCCACCCCGTTGGGCCCGAGAACAGCCACCACGTTGTGAACCGGCACTTGAAAGCAGATGGAATCCAGCACGGCCGTGCTTTTATATTGAAATGAGACATTGTCCACTGTGAGAATCATCGCTTCTGCCCCCGGATGATCAGGTAAATAAACACAGGCGCGCCCAGAAACGATGTCAGGATGGATACCGGCAGAATATGCGGGGCCAGCACCAGCCTGGCGGCCGTGTCTGCGGCCAGCAGCAGAAGCGCGCCGATAACGCAGGTGCCGGGCAGCAGAAACCGGTGATCATCCCCGATCAGACGCCGCACCATGTGCGGGCATACCAGGCCCACAAATCCGATGATGCCCAGAAATGCCACCACCACCGCGGTGACAAGGGAAGCCGCCAGCATGCCCACCAGCCGCACGCGCTCCACCCGGACCCCGAGGCCCCTGGCGGTTTCATCTCCGGCGTCAATGGCGTTGTAATCCCAGCGCTTGAAAAACCCGTAAACAAAAACCGCCGCCAGCACCACAGTGATCACTCCCAGCTCCTGCCAGCTGGCCCGGGACACGTCGCCAAAGGTCCAGAACACCATGGCCGCCAGTTCCACGTCATCGGCAAAATACTGCAGAAACATGGTGCCTGCGGTAAACAGCGATCCCAGGGCCACCCCGGCCAGGACCATGACCTCGGGCGAAGCGCTGCGGATCCGGGAAATGCCGATGATGATAAACGTGGCCACCAGGCTGAACCCGAACGCGGAAATGGTGACCGCATACGGGGCCAGCATTGCCGGGAGCCAGGAGCCGGTTTCCTGTAAAGATCCCGGCCCCACAAGCATGACGCACAGGGCTGCCCCAAAAGCTGCGGCATGGGAAATGCCCAGGGTAAAGGGCGATCCCAGGGGGTTTCGCAAAATGGACTGCATCATGGCCCCGGCAACCGCAAGGCCGGCGCCTGCGGCCATGGCGGTCAGGGCCTGGGGCATCCGGATCTGCCAGATGATAATGTCGAATTTTTGCGCCGAAGCCCGGCCCAGGAGGCTGGAAATCAGGTCGCCCACGGGCACGCGCACTGCTCCGACAGACACGGATGCAACAAGCAGCAGGATCAGCAGGACCAGGGCTGCGGCCACAAAGGTGGTTTTTTTGCCGATATGGGTTTTGTATTCTTCCGGGATTTGGGTATGGGTCAGGTGCATGGCTGTTAATCGCCTTTTTGTTCCATCACTTGTTCAAATACCCGGTTGCCGAACATGGCGTTGATCCGGTCAAACACCGGACGCCCCACAAGAAAGGAAAAGATTTGGTCTGCTTTTTTGGCCGGGTCAATGTCGGAGAATTTTTCAGGATACAGTTTTTTGCCCACATACCAGGCATTGGCAAAAACGGCCCCGAAATTCCGGGCATACCAGTTATAGGGCATCAGGCCGAATACCCGGCCCTGGTCAACCGCGTCCAGATGCTGGTATGCCGGATCCGTGTGCAGTTCATCCAGGGCGCTGGCACCGGGATTGGACACGGTGCCGGCAAGATCCAGAAACAAAATTTCCGGGTTCCAGACCAGGATCTGCTCCCGGGCCACCTGGGCGTGGGAAACCGGTCCGGACGTGGGTCTTGCGCTGTTGGCCGGATGCCGGGCCCGGGTGAATTCAAAGGGTGGAAAATCCGGCTCAGTGGAGCGAAATCCATGGGGCCCCTTGTAGGAAATCCCGCCCACATAGCAGTCGGGTTTGGCCGATTGGGGCACGTCTGCGGTGCGCCGGGCCAGATCTGCGACCTGATTGTCAAAAAATTGGATGATTTCTTCGGCCCGTTTGGTTTTGCCCAAAACCCGGCCCATGATTTTAAGGGTTTGATCCAGTTGATGGCGGTAGCCGGTGAGATTTCCGTATTGGAGCACAATGACCGGAATCCCGGTTTTTTTCTGGAGTTCGCCCGGGTCATGGCCCATGGATGCAAAGGTCTTGAAAATCACTTCGGGCTGCGGATCCAGGGCGGCAATGAGCTCCGGGTTGTCCATGCCCCGGAACTCCCCGAACATGGGCAGGTCCCGGAGTTCCGGATGGGCCAGGGCATAGGGCCGGGGATCGGCACCGGAAGAGACGTCCTTTTCCATGCTGTCAACCGCGATGACCTGCTCCGTTGCCTGAAGATAGACCGCAAGCCGCAGGCATCCCGGGCCCGAGCAGATCATGCGCCCGGCCGGTACGGGAACGGCTACCGTCCGGCCTGCGGCATCTGTGACGGTCTCCATGTTTTGGGCGCATGCGGCCTGGTTTCCGGCCGCCGGGATCAGGGCCATGGCCGCAGCGGCCGTCAAAGTGAGAAAAAAAACAGCCAGACGGGATGTCATTTGTTCTCCCCATGGCATTGGCGGCACAGGCGTCTGCCGTCTTTGGTTTCCACCAGTTTTGCGGCCATGGTGGGCTCCCCGCATTGGTCGCAGGCAACAGAAGGGTCGATTTGGGCTTTTTCCGGCAGTTCAATCTTTGTCTCCGCAATGGAGAACAGGGATTGTTCATCCATTTCCAGGATATCGTGGGAGCGTTTTTCGTGGATTTGGGAAAAGCGCTGCTTTTCCGTTTCATCGGCCTGATCGGCGATGACTTTCTGCAAAAGGGCCATGTGCTCGGGATCGGGTTCAAAGGCCCCGGGCCGCAAAGACACGCGCACGCCCCGGCCGGTCTGCCGGCTGGCAAAGGTAAACACCATCTTGCCGTAATCATGGTAAATAAAATTGCCCTTGCCAAAGGTGCATCCGGTGAGTACCTGTACGGCATCCGCCGAGCAGGCGTCGGTTTCCACGATGGAAATCAGTTCCTCGTCCAGGGAACGTTTTTGGTTTAAGTGGGCCATGCCCGAGCGCGCCGCCCGGTACCCGATGGAAACCCCGGGGCACAGATGACCGTGAAATTCCAGGCATTTTTGAAAATCTTCGCGTTCCATGACTTCCTGTGCTGTCATATTTATATCTCCTTGGTTTCAAATTTGATGAGCCTGTAAAAAGTCTTTTTTACAGGCAGTGTTAAGTTTTAAGTGATTAAGTGTTAAGTAAAATCAATAAGTTATTTGTTTATTGGTTGG
>NZ_JBSRLA010000046.1:0-32214 GCF_055149105.1 Desulfosalsimonas sp.
AGGATCAAACTCTCCACTTAAATCGTACGTATCTTATAAATACGGATAAGCGAAAATAAAAATTAACTTGGCCCGCTTATTGCCACTATTTAGTTTTCAAAGATCAAGAAGCCCTGCCGGTACAAACAGATCCGGGCAAAAGCATTCTTTCTATCTGCAAAACAAGGCGGTGTCAAGCCTTATTTTGTTTTTTTTTGGAAAGATCAATCAGGTAATCGCAAACTGTCGAGACCGTATGTTTTCGGTCAGAGGAGAGCAGATTCCATGTTCAAACTTATTTCCAATTATAATCTAAACTGCGGCCCAGTCAAGAGCAAATCTCAACTTTTTTGCGCCGTGCCTCGCAAGGGCTTTGCCCATGTGAAGAATTAAACTTTTAACCCAAGGTTCCGGATGTGTCAAGAAAAAAATCGTTCTTCCGGCAATCAGCCCTGAATCCTGATTTTGTGGTACTTCTTCTTGCCCGCCCGCAGCACAATCTCGTTGTCTTCAAGATCCTGTGCGCTGACCATGTAATCCTGCCGTTCAATGCGGCGGCCGTTAATATAAGCACCGCCCTGTTTGATCAGGCGGCGGGCGGCGCTGGCCGAATCGGCCAGCCCCACCTGCTGGTAGAGCTTAAAAGCGGGAATGCCCTGATCCAGATCTGTTTTTCCAAACACCGAACTTGGCACACCATCGTCATGATCCACAGGCTGCCTTGGAACATCGCTTGACGGCAAAAGGTTTTTGTCAATGCGCCGTGCGCCGAACATCTGTGATGCGGCCTGAAAGGCATTGACCGCTTCCTGACGGCCATGTGCCAGACAGGTGGCCTCGTAGGCCAGCACCGCCTTGGCATTGTTGATGTCGGCATCCCTGAGGTTCTCAACGGCCCGGATCTCTTCAGCCGGCAGGAAGGTAAAAAGAAACAAAAATTTGACCACATCCCGGTCGTCAGTATTGACCCAATACTGGTAATATTCATAGGGACTCGTCCGATCGGCATCCAGCCAGACAGCACCGTGGGCGGTTTTGCCCATCTTGGCGCCGCTGCTGGTTGTCACAAGGGGGAAGGTCAGCCCGTAGACTTCTGCCTGACGCATGCGCCGAATCAAGTCAATGCCGGCCACAATATTTCCCCATTGATCGCTTCCGCCCATCTGCAGCCGGCATCCGTGGCTGTCATAGAGCTTTAAAAAATCATAGGCCTGCAACAGCATGTAGTTGAACTCGATAAAATTCAGCCCTTCTTCAGACTCCAGGCGTACCCGGTAGCTTTCGGCCTTGATCATCCGGTTGACCGAAAAATGGCGGCCAATATCGCGTAAAAATTCAATGTATCTCAGGTCCACCAGCCAGTCGGCATTGTTTAGCAGTTCGGCATTGCCTTCGTCAAATGCGATAAACCGGGACAGCTGCCCCTTGATTGCATTCGCATTTTCCTGAACCATTTCCAGGGTCAGAAGTTGACGCATTTCGGTTTTTCCGCTCGGATCTCCCACAAGGCCGGTGCCTCCGCCAACCAGGGCAATGGGCCGATGGCCGGCGCGCTGCATATGCGAAAGGGCCATGATCGGCAGCAGATGACCCACATGCAGGCTCGATCCGGTGGGATCAAATCCGACATAACAGGTTACGGGCGCGTTTGTTTCCAGTTCCCGCCCCAATTGTTCGTCATGTGTGGTGGCTTCAACAAAGCCCCGCTCCTGGAGTGTCTCCAATACATTCATGGCAGTGACTCTTTTCAGGCTGATTTGGTTATGTGCTTCCCTGATCGCTGATTTTACTGCGAATCACGGGTGCCGGGACTATAGAAGCCCGCACCTGTACCGGCTCTGGCCTACTTGTTGGCGTATTCCACGGCCCGGGTCTCACGGATGACCGTTACCTTGATCTGGCCTGGAAAGGTAAGCTTTTCCTCGATTTTTTTAACAATGTCTTTTCCGAGAATAACGGCATCATCATCAGACATTTTGCCCCCATCCACGATGACCCGAAGTTCACGGCCGGCCTGAATCGCATAGGCATTGGCAACGCCTTTGGCCTCCTTGGCAATGCCCTCCAGGTCTTCGAGGCGCTTGATGTAATTTTCCAGCAATTCCTTGCGTGCACCCGGCCGGGCGCCGGAAAGGCTGTCTGCTGCCTGCACCAGAAGATCATACACGGATTCAGGGGTTACGTCCTCGTGATGGGCGGCAATGGCATGGACCACCTTGGGTGCCTCACCGTACTTCTTGGCCAGCCTTGCACCGATTTCGGCATGATTGCCATCCACCTCGTGATCAATGGCCTTGCCGATGTCATGGAGCAGACCCATACGCTTGGCCATTTTCACATTCAGGCCCAGTTCCGCTGCCATGGCCCCGCACAGAAAACCCACCTCTATGGAATGCTGAAGCACGTTTTGCGCGTAACTGGTGCGAAACTTCAACCGGCCCAGGTATTTTATCAGTTCATTGTTAATGCCGTGCACGCCCAGATCAAATGCGGCCTGGCTTCCGGCCTCCTTGATGGTCACTTCCACTTCCTGATCCACTTTCTTGACCACGTCCTCGATTCTTGCCGGATGAATCCGGCCGTCCTCGATCAGGCGCAAAAGAGACAGACGTGCAACTTCCCGGCGCACAGGATTAAATCCGGATAAAATCACAGCTTCCGGCGTATCGTCGATGATGAGATCAATTCCCGTGGCCGCTTCCAGGGCCCGGATATTTCGTCCTTCCCTGCCGATAATCCGGCCCTTCATTTCATCATCCGGGAGCTGCACCACGGAAACCGTGCGTTCGGCAACAAAATCTCCGGCATAGCGCTGGATTGCCGTGGCCATGATTTTTTTGGCTTCCTTGTCCGCATTTTCCTTGGCCTCGGCCACAATCCGCTTAATCATCTTGGCACTGTCGTGCCGGGCTTCATTTTCCATGGACTGCATAAGCAGTTCCTTGGCCTCCTCGGCGGTCATGCCGGAAATGGTTTCCAGCTGACGTTTCTGCTCATCTATGAGATCCTGATAGTGTTTTTCCCGCTTGGCAATACCGGACTCCCGTTCCTGGAGCTCGCGTTCAATGCGGGTGTTTTCTTTTGCCTGCTGTTCTAACTGCTCGTTTTTCTTGTCAAGATTTTCTTCCTTGGAAAGCAGGCGTTTTTCCTGTTTTTTAAGCTCATCGCGGGTTTCTGCGGTTTCTGCATCAAAATCGCTTTTCATCTTAAAAAGCCGATCCTTGGCCTCAAGCTGCGCCTCCTTGATCAAGGAATCAGACTTGCGCTCCGCAGCCTCAACGATCATTTTTGCCTTTTCTTCGGCATCGGCGATCTTCTGACCTGCAAGCCGGTGTCTGAGCAGTTGCGATGCGCCAAAGCCCAGCCCCGCGCCGGCAATGAACATTAAAATATAAATTCCATCCATTCTTGCCCCCTAAGCATAAGAACCAACGGAGGCCCTGAGATGTTGGCAAAGGGTCCCGGGGTATGTTTGTTTTGTGTCACAACACCATCTTCTCAGCTACTGGCTGAGGATCACAATCACTATTGGTGCTTCTGTAAATGGTGCGGTTGATTTGAGGTGGTCAACGGGAAAGAATGTCGTAATGCAGCTGGCGGAAAAGCAAAGCAGAGCAAAAGTTCCTGCACGAATTGAAAAAGCACTCACCGTAAAATTTGGCGGGAAAATAACCCCCGCCACGCCGTGTTGAAAGAGCCTTGAACCGGGCTCGTTGAGGTGGGCGCCTTATGACTTCTTCAGGCTTTTCCGTACATGCGGAACTTGCACACCAAAGCCAGGGAAGGCTCCCTTTTTCATAGGTGTTGGGTCAAGGGGCACTATTCAATCACGAACATAGCAGGGGATTATTTCATCTCCATGTTTCACGGTTCATTTTTTTGCTCTAATCAATAACATTGGCTTGACGCAATCATCCGGTCCATTGTCAGGGCACGGCTGGCCACAGACTGCAAAAGTTCGTCGTGATCCTGCTTCAGCTCCATGTGCTGTTTGACAACATTTAAAGCTGCGAGCACCACGATGGCAAGCTTATTGGTTTTTTGCGCATGCGCGGGAAATCGCGAAGCCACCTGGTTAACCTCGGCAACCAGATAGTCGGCCACTTCCCGTGCATCCATCGGACTGTCTTTATCAGCCCTGAATTTAAAATATTCGCCCAAAAGCTCTATTGTAATGATCTGTTCCAACGAAGGCATAATCACCCTGCCTGGCAACCGATTTTGTAAGCCCCTTTATTCTTCCGGGGACGGTATTTCGGCTGCATTGTTGAGCTTGGCCAGTAAATCGTCGATTCTGGATCGAATTTGCGTCTTTTGCCGTAAAAATTGATTCTCGGCTTCAGTCTTTTGATCCAATTCCGATTCCAGTTGCTGCACTTTGGCGTGCAAATCGGTATTGTTTCGTTGAAGCGCTTGACATTTCTCAATCAAGTGTTCCACTTTTTCCTGAAGCGTATCCAGCTGATGCATCACTTCATCAGTTTCCACTATCTCACCTCTTTACCTGGTATATAAGGTTGACAACAAAGAAAGTCAAGGCTTTTCATTGTGATGAAACCAGGGACTCGACGCTTTGGAGATCCTTGGGACTGTTGATGCCGATCACTTCGCGATTATCCCGGCAGATCATCAGCCCCACCTGCCTGCCGGAGTCAACGGCAATTTCCACAATATCGGTGAGATACATCTCAGATTGCGAATTGTTTGTATTGATCTGCATAAGCGCGGTTTCCAAAAAAGGTCGGTCGACGATATAAATTCCTGTATTTATTGTGGTGATCGTCTTTTCAGCCGCAGTTGCGTCAGACTCCTCCACAATGCATGCCACGTTACCATCCGCTTTTTGCTTTAGCCTTCCATAACCTGTCGGATTTTCTACCCTGGCGGCAAGCACTGTGATATCATGACCATTTCCGGTATGGCGGGCAACCAGCCGGGCCAGAGTCTCCCGGGAAATCAGGGGAACGTCCCCACAAAGGATCATAACATGCTCTGCATTTTTCGGCAAAGCCGGCATGGCACACAAAACCGCATGACCCGTGCCTTTCTGCTCTGCCTGAAGTGCAAAATCAACAGTTGTGTGGGAAAGCACTATAGATTTGACCTCATCGGCCTGGGTGCCGACCACCACCACTACATTTTCAACCACGCCCAAAGCCGCATCAACAACATGGAGAACCATCGGCCTGCCCGCTACCGTGTGGAGGACCTTGGCCTTTTCCGATTTCATCCGGGTTCCCTTGCCGGCTGCAAGGACAATGGCTGCAACCGCGGGATAAACATTGTGTTTATCTGAACCAGATACCATTTCTGAATCCTAAGCCTGTCAAACAAGGCAAAAAGGGCAAGCCATATCAATGGCATTGCCCTTTTTGCGTATTGTGATCCCCCGAGCAGAATCGGGGTTTATTGTAAAATACGGCGATACACGGCAGTCCGTGTACATCGGCGCCTTTTTCTAGTGGGTAGAGCCGCTGCCCTGCACAATGTTCATGCGCGTCAGGGCCCGCTGCATCGCCGCCCGGGCACGGGCAAAGTCCACATCTTCCTTGTCATCGGCAAGACGCTGCTGTGCGCGCTCATAGGCAGCCTTGGCGCGTTCATAATCGATGTTTTCCAGGCGCTCAGCGGATTCGGCCAGAATGGTGACTTTGTCAGGCAGTGCTTCGGCAAATCCGCCGCTTACAAACACGAGGTGCTCATCGCCCTTTTCATCCCGATAGCGCACCTTGCCCACCTGAAGCGAAGTCAGAAAAGGCGTATGGCCGGAAAGGACACCAAATTCGCCCAAAGTGCCGGGGGCCATAACGATCTGGCTCGATTCACTGACCACGTATTTTTCCGGGGTCACAATTTCGAGTTGAATATTTTCAGCCATGCACAGTTCCTTTTCTCACTGATTATGCAGAAGCCATGTTCTTGGCTTTTTCCACCGCTTCTTCGATCGTACCGACCATGTAAAAGGCCTGTTCCGGCAGATCATCGTGTTTGCCTTCGCAGATTTCCTGAAAGGCGCGGATGGTGTCTGCTATCTTGACAAATGCGCCTTTCAGGCCGGTAAAGGTTTCTGCCACGTGAAAAGGCTGTGACAGAAATCGCTGAATTTTACGCGCACGGGCAACAGTAACCTTGTCTTCGTCAGAAAGTTCTTCCATACCCAGAATGGCGATAATATCCTGCAAATCCTTATAACGCTGCAGGGTGGTCTGCACTTCACGGGCCACCCGGTAATGCTCCTCGCCGATAAAGTTGGAATCCAGAATTCGCGAGGTGGAATCCAGCGGATCCACTGCGGGATAAATCCCAAGCTCTGCAATCTGACGGGAAAGCACCACTGTACCGTCAAGATGGGCAAATGTGGTTGCAGGGGCCGGGTCCGTCAGGTCGTCGGCAGGCACATAAACGCACTGGACGGCTGTAATCGAGCCCTTGTCCGTTGAGGTAATGCGCTCCTGGAGTTCACCGAGTTCCACTGCCAGAGTCGGCTGGTACCCAACAGCCGAAGGCATGCGGCCGAGAAGCGAGGAAACTTCCTGGCCCGCCTGGGTAAAACGGAAAATATTGTCAATAAACAACAGCACATCCTGGCCTTCCTGGTCGCGGAAATACTCTGCGCTGGTAAGGGCGCTGAGCGCCACGCGCATACGTGCGCCGGGAGGTTCGGTCATCTGCCCGTAGACCAGTGCGGCTTTGGGCAAAACACCTGAATCCTTCATTTCATGGTAAAGGTCATTGCCCTCGCGGGTACGCTCCCCGACTCCGGCAAACACAGAAATACCACCATGGTGCATGGCGATATTGTTGACCATCTCCATCATGATAACGGTTTTTCCAACGCCGGCACCGCCAAACAGCCCCATTTTCCCGCCCCGGGGAAACGGCACCAGCAAGTCAATCACTTTGACACCGGTTTCCAGAACCTGCACGGACACGTCCTGCTCTGTCAGTGCAGGAGCCAGCCTGTGAATGGGAGACATGTTTTCGTTGCTTACCGGCCCCAGTCCGTCCACGGGCCGGCCCACAACATTGAGCACCCGGCCCAGGGCAGGTTCACCCACGGGAACCATAATGGGATTGCCGGTATCCTTAACCGGCATGCCGCGGACAAGTCCGTCAGTAATATCCATTGCAACGGTACGCACCACGTTGTCGCCCAGATGCTGGGCCACTTCAACAACAAGATTGTCTTCCTGATCATTAATCGACGGGTTCGTGATCAACAAGGCTGTCAGAATTTCCGGCAGCTTGCCCTGCTCGAACTCGACGTCAACCACAGGTCCCATAACCTGTGTTATCTTACCCATATTCTCTGCCATGAATCGACCTCCTATCCTATATACGCAGAATTGACGTTTTGGATTATCCCCGCAGGGCTTCGGCACCGCCGACGATATCCATCAGTTCCATTGTAATTGCTGCCTGCCGGGCCTTATTATATGCCAGGGTGAGGCTTTCAATCATATCATCACATGCCTTGGTGGCATTATCCATTGCCTTCATCCGGGATGCGTGTTCACTGGTGGATGTTTCCAGCAATGCATTGTATAGCTGAACATACACATTTCGCGGAAGCATCTCGTCAAGAAGGGCATCCGGGGAAGGTTCGCAGATATGCTCGGGCATGTAGCCCGTTTCCTCCTCAGCGACTTGTTTCTGGCTTTCCACGGTTTCGATCACCGGGATGGGAAGCAGCTGCTGGACCACCGGCGGCTGGCTGGCCATACTCATAAACCTGGCGTATACCAGGTGAACCTCGTCATATTCACTGTTTAAAAACGCATCAATGATTTTTTGCGCCGAGGTTGAGGCTGTGTTAAAGCCGAATTTACCGCCAACCACGTTGAGGTATTCATCAACGATGGACAATTTTTCCCTCCGGCACCAATCCCGTCCCTTTTTGCCAAAAGCGGTAAAGGAAACATCAGCACCGGCATTGACTTTTTCCTCCATGAAGGATTCTGCCTTTTCAAGCAGATTCGTGTTAAAGCCGCCGCAAAGCCCGCGGTCCGAGGTTAGCAGGACTATATGTACATTTTTAACTTCCTCGCGGGCAATGAGAAGCGGACTGACCTCATCACCGGCTTTTCCGGCGATATTGCCCAATACCTCGGCAAATTTTTCCGCATACGGATGGAAAGACTCCATGGCCGTCTGGGCACCGCGCAGTTTGGAAGCCGCGACCATGTTCATGGCCTTGGTAATCTGCTTGGTCTTTTTGACGCCGTTAATCTTGGATTTGACTTCTTTTAAGGATGCCATATATCGACTCGCCTTATTCGCTTGTTATCCAGTTGCGGTTAAAAACGGCCAAACACTTATTTGATCGTATCCTTGAACTCTTCGCCGTACTCGGCAAGTGCCTTTTGGAGCTGCTTATCGATATCGTCTGTGATTTCCCGCTTTTCAGAAATGCCGGAAAGAATGTCAGGATAACGGCTCTCAATAAACTGATAAAGACCAACCTCATACTTGGCCAGGGTATTGATGGGAAGCTTGTCAAGAAAACCCTTTGCACCGGCGTAAAGAACCAGTACCTGCTTTTCCAGGGGCAGGGGCTGATACTGGGGCTGCTTGAGGATCTCCACCAGGCGTTCGCCACGCAGCAGCTGCTTCTGGGTTGCCGCATCCAGATCGGAACCAAAAGCTGCAAATGACTCCAGTTCCCGATACTGTGCCAGATCCAGGCGCAGGGTCCCGGCCACCTGCTTCATGGCTTTTTCCTGGGCGGCACCACCAACCCGGGAAACAGAGAGTCCGACGTTGATGGCCGGACGAACACCGGCGAAAAACAAACCGGGTTCGAGATAAATCTGACCATCGGTAATGGAAATCACGTTAGTGGGAATATATGCGGAAACGTCGCCTGCCTGGGTTTCGATGATGGGCAGCGCAGTAAGCGAACCGGCACCGAGTTCGTCGTTTAACTTGGCGGCGCGCTCAAGCAGGCGCGAATGATTGTAGAAAATGTCTCCGGGATAGGCTTCGCGGCCCGGAGGACGACGCATCAGCAGGGAAACCTGACGATAGGCCGCAGCCTGCTTGGAAAGGTCATCATATATGATCAGGGCATGTTTGCCGTTGTCACGAAAATATTCACCGATGGCGCATCCGGCGTACGGAGAGACGTACTGCTGGGTTGCCGGGTCAGAAGCACAGGCGGAAATCACAGTGGTATATTCCATGGCGCCGTGTTTTTCCAGAGTCGCAACCACCTGGGCAACAGTAGAGCGTTTCTGACCCGTGGCAACATAGATGCAATAGACGTCCTGCCCTTTCTGGCTCAGGATCGCATCAATGGCCACGGCGGTTTTTCCGATCTGGCGGTCTCCGATAATCAGTTCCCGCTGGCCGCGGCCAACCGGAGTCATGGCGTCAATGGCCTTTAAACCGGTATAGAGCGGCTCATGCACACTTTTGCGGTCAATAACCCCGGGAGCCACCATCTCGATCCTTCGAGTTTCCTTGGTTTCCACGGGTCCCTTGCCGTCAACCGGCTCGCCGACAGCGGAAAGCACCCGGCCAAGGACGCCGTCGCCCACGGGCACCTCAGCAATCCGGCCGGTTCGCTTGACAATGTCGCCTTCCTTGATATCGGTGGTCTCACCCATAACGGCGACACCCACATTATCTTCCTCAAGGTTCATGGCCAGCCCGAGCACCCCATTGGGAAATTCCACAAGCTCCAGAGCCTGGACCTTGTCAAGGCCATATACGCGGGCGATGCCGTCACCAACCGACAAGATGATTCCGGTTTCGGAAAGCTCTACCTTCTTGTCGAACTCCTGGATTTGATCCTTAATAATCTGGCTGATTTCTTCGGCTTTTATTTCCATTAGACACTCTCACCCCTTTTTAAAGATTCACGCATATTTTTCAGTTGTGTCCGAATGCTGCCATCCAGCACAAGATCCCCAATCTTTGTCACCACCCCGCCAATGAGTTCGGGGTCCTGTTTGGCCTCAACCACCACTTCCTTGCCGGTCAACCTGGACAGGGACTGGCGGATTTGTTCAAAAGAATCAGAGGAAAGTTCAGTGGCCGAAGTGAGTTCGGCGCGCACAACACCTTTTAATTCGTCTGCAAGCCTTTGGTAATGATCATTGATGTCCTGGATGTAACCGAATCGCTTTTTCTTAAACAAAAGGATTACAAAGGATTTCATGACGGCAGAAATGTCCAGTTCTGCGACCACAGCGTCTAAAACCCGCTTCCGGTTTTCCGTACTGTGGAGAGGATTGCTTACAGTTGCCGCAAATTCCGGCTGTGCATTCAGCAGTTCCACAAACGACTGAAGTTCCTCACGGTATTTCTCCGCCTGTCCGTCCTGCCTGCCGATCAATATCAAGGCCTTGGCGTAACGTCTTGCGATTGCTGAGCTTCTCACTTTGTCACCACCTTAGTTAGATATTCTTGCACAAGTTTCTCCTGGTCCTCAGGGGTTGTCTCCCGTTTGAGCTTTTCCTCGGCTTTTTCAATCGCTTTCTCAAACACCTCTGTTTCGAGTTTCAGCTTGGCCTGAGCAAATTCCATTTCAATATTGCGCCGGGCCTGCGCCTCGAGCTTGCCGGCAGCTGACTGGGCTTCCTGGAGGATTTTTTCCTTCAAGTTTTCACCCTGCTGGCGGTACTGGTCAATGATCTGTTCGGCTTCCTGACTAAGGGCGGAAAGGCGATCGTTGTATTCGGCGAGTTTTTTTTCGGTTTCCTGCTTCTGCGCTTCAAGATCATCGAGCTGCTCCTTGATCAGCCGGATTCGATCACCAAGAAACTGTTTGAGAGGCTTTTTTAAAACAAAAAACAGGATCAGAACCAAAGCAATAAAATTCATCACCCGGTAGGTGTCGGTGGCAACCCAGCCGGGACCGCCGTGGTCCCCGTTGCCCCCGCTTGCGGCAAAAACAATGCCGGCGGTCGCCAGCATGAACAAACCAGTACAAAAGAGGGCGGTACGTACGTTAAGTCGTTTCACTTTCTCCGGTATCATCAAAGGGCCCTCCCCAGTATCTTTTCGCTGATTTGGTCTGCAAATTGGTCAACCTGCGGCTGGAGTGATTTTCGAACGGATTCAACCTCCCGGCCAACACGTTCCCGGATTTCAGCCATATCGGAACGCGCCTTTTCATTGATCTGTTCCATCATCTGGCGTTCCTGCTCACGAGCATGCTCTTCAAGTTCTTCCTTTTCCTTCTGCCCTTTTTCCCGTGCCTGCTTGATGCCATCCTGAATAGCCTGTTCCTTTTCGGAAAGGTCCTTTTCGTAAGTGGCAATACCCTGCTCCAGACCCTCGACTTTTTCCCGGCGCTGGGCAAGGATGCCCCGGATCGGACGATAAAGGACAAAATTCAACGCCCAGATCAGCACCACAAAATTTACCATCTGGATGAATAGCGATCCATCAACATTGATCATAGGATAAACCTCCGCATAAAGAACTTGTCACTTCCGCAAAAAAAACTGTCACCCGGTATCTGTTCATTACCATAAAATCATTGCTTGAAGCAACAGCTCATACCATACGCATTCGCAATTTGTCAAATAATTTTGATTTTTTTTTTGTATTTGCCCTTCCCTAAGAGGTAGCAAAACGCCGCATGCTGATGTTCATCAGCAGCCCCAGAGACAACATCACCGTGACCAGCGAGGATCCCCCGTAACTGATCAGCGGCAGCGGCATTCCCACCACTGGCATCAGGCCCATGACCATCCCGATATTGATAATGCTCTGCCAGAAAATCATTGCAGTAATACCCACAGCCAGGATGGTACCAAAAGCATCCCTGCAGGCATCGGCAATGTTGAAACCAAAGGCAATTAAGAGCAAGACAAGTGTCAGCAGGCCAATGGAGCCGATAAACCCGAATTCTTCGGCCAGAACGGAAAATATAAAATCCGTGTGCTGTTCAGGCAGAAACGAAAATATGTTCTGGGTGCCCTGCATGTAGCCTTTGCCCGAAAGCATGCCCGATCCAACCGCAATTTTGGACTGCAGGATGTGATATCCTGCCCCCAGGGCGTCGCTTTCCGGAAAAAACAGCATCATAATACGCATCCGCTGGTAATCCTCCAGCAAATACCAGCCCATGGGCAGAACACCGAATCCCAGAACCATCAAAAAAATCAGCGTTTTTCGCTCGATTTTCACAAAAAGGGTCATGGTCAGCGCGACCAGACCAATGAGGCCTGCGGTTCCCAGATCGGGCTGGGATGCGATCAGCAAAAAAGGTGCGGCTCCAATCAACAGCGGCGGCATGAGCGCACGCAAACCAAGGCCCTGGGGCCTTACGTTTCTGGCATAATAGCGGGCAAGCATTAAAATGACAGCCAGTTTGGCCGGCTCCGAGGGCTGCAGCACAAATATCCCCAAATCCAGCCACCGGGTGGAGCCGCCGATGGTTTTGCCAATTATCGGCACCAGCGCCAAAAGGATCAGTATGCCGGCATAAATCCAGGGGGAGACACTGTAGAGCCGTTTATAAGAAAACAGAAAACTGGTCGCCATCACCACCAGCCCGACGCAAAGCCAGAAAATCTGCCTTAACCACAGCCCGCCCACGGAACCACTGTCTCCCGCATTGACCGCGCTCTGGATCAAAAACACGCCCGTGCCCGCAAGCACCAGGGTCAGTGCCAGCAGCCACCAGTCAAAATATTGCACAAGCCGGCGATCAAACATGAAAGCCTTTCCGGACGTGTTTGCCATTGGTTGTTTTTTGATTTATAATCAAGGTATTTTTAAGCCAATCCAAAAATCATTGCAAGGATTTTGAATCAGGTTCCATCAATAAGGAGGCAAGATGACAAGCAAAGTTTATTTCATGGACTTCCGCGCCACTTACAAGGACAGCGGCGTGACCAAACTGCAGCGATTAATGGATGCCGCAGGCATTGACAAGTGTGTCAGCCACCGGGATCTGGCCGCCCTGAAACTTCATTTCGGCGAACTGGGAAACACCGCCTTTATCCGGCCCGTATACATCGGCCATATCGTGGACCGGGTAAAACAAGCCGGCGGCACCCCGTTTCTCACGGACGCCAACACCCTGTATGCCGGAAGCCGCGGAGATGCGCCCAATCACCTGATGACTGCCACGGCAAATGGTTTTGCCTATTCCGTGGTCAAAGCCCCCTTAGTGATTGCCGACGGCCTGCGCGGCCGCACCGAAACCGCTGTTCGAATTGACAAAAACCGGTTCAAAGACGTCTATATCGGCACCGAAATTGTCAATGCCGATTGTCTGATCTCCATTGCCCATTTCAAGGGTCACGAACTTTCCGGCTTTGGCGGGGCCATCAAGAACGTCGGGATGGGATCGGCCTCCCGCAGGGGAAAAATGGAGCAGCATTCCGGCCTGGCCCCCAAGGTCAAGCAGAAAAAATGCATCGGCTGCGGCGATTGCGCGGAGCACTGCGCCTCCGAAGCCATTGACATGGTCGACGAAAAAGCGCAAATCAATCCGGAGCGCTGCGTTGGGTGCGGCGAATGCATCCTGATCTGCGAAAACGGGGCAATCCAGATCCAGTGGTCACAGTCCGGCGAAGACTTTCTCGAACGAATGGTGGAATACACCCTGGGCGTACTGAAGAACAAAACCGGAAAAGCCTTTTACATCAATTTCATCAACCATGTATCACCGGCCTGTGACTGCGTCCCCTACAACGACGCCCCCATTGTCAGAGATATCGGCATCGTGGCCTCCACCGATCCGGTTGCCATCGACCAGGCCAGCGTGGATCTGGTCAACCGGGAACCGGCCCTGCCCGGCTCCTGTCTGTCCACCCACACTGATGCCGGAGCGGACAAGTTCAGGGGGGTCTACCCGGATGTGGACTGGACCCGCCAGCTTTCCTATGCCGAGGAACTCGGACTGGGCAGCCGGCAGTATGAACTGGTGCCCATTTAAGCCTTATCCCCTGCCACCTGCACAAATGCCGAGGCCGGGAAAAAGCAGTAGGGACACTGTTCCGGCGGTTGCTGTCCGTAATGGACATGGCCGCACATCCGGCAGCGCCAGGCATTGGTTTCGGGCCGGCCCTCGATGCCCACATCATCCGGGTGCCGGTCCCGGTGCAGGGGGAGATTGTCAAGGGGGGGCATGACCGGTTCATAAGTATTTAAGGCATGACCGGCTACAATCATCCGCTGAATTTCGCTGGTGCCCTCGTAAATTGGATAAACCCGGACGTCGCGCAGCAGTTTCTCCACCGGAAAAAACCGGGTATAGCCGTATCCGCCAAAAACCTGCAGGGCCTCGCTGGCCACCTGCACGGCCGATTCTGTGGCGTAAAATTTGGCAACAGATGCCGAAATGGTGGGGTCCATGCCGTTGTCGGCCTCCCAGGCGGCCTTTAGCACCAGCAGGCGCGAAGCCTCGATCTTTTGATACATTTCAGCGATTTTAAACTGGATGGCCTGGAAATTGGCAAGCTTGGATCCGAATGCCCGGCGCTTTTTGGCGTAATCAATTGCAAACTCCATGGCGGAACGGGCTGCACCCACGGCAAAACTGCCGATCGACGGCCGGGTGTGGGAAAAAGTGCGCATGGCCAGGCCAAAACCCTCGCCCGGGGGGGCAAGCATATTCTCTTTGGGTACGCGCACATTGTTGAAATGCACCGCGGCCGTGTTGGAGTTGCGCTGGCCCAGTTTGGGGATGGCCAATCCCGTTTGCACGCCCTCAAACTGCTTTTCCACGATGAAAGCACAGATGCCCTCATGTTTCTTTTCCGGATCCACTGTGGCAAAAATGGTGAAATAATCGGCAATTCCTCCGTTTGTCACCCAGTATTTGGTGCCGTTTAAGATATAGTCATCCCCATCTTCTTTGGCCAGGCATCGGATGCCGGATACATCCGATCCCATGGTGGGCTCGGATGTGGCAAAGCTGATCAGGTTAAAGGATTTAATGAATTCGGGCAGGTATTTTTTCTTTGCCGCCTCATTTCCGCAGAGTATCAGGGGCTCCAGACCCAGGGAGTTATCAAACAGGGAAGTTGCAATACCCGGGCATGCCGCGGCGATTTCCTCGGTGACCAGACACCCCTCCACCATTCCCTGGCCGCTGCCGCCATAGGCTTCGGGAATACCCCCCGTTGAAACGCCTTCATCAAAAGCCGCCCTGAGGATCTCAACCGGGGTTTCATCTCTTTGATCATAATAGGCGGCAATGGGCAGAACCCGGTTTAAGGCAAATTCGCGCGCCTTCTGCTGCACCTGCTGCTGCTGCTGTGACAGCTGAAAATTCAACATCTCCCCTCCTTTTGATGTCCTGTATCAATTCTGCTGTTTCTGCGCTTTCTGAATTTTCGCCCAGGTATCACGCAGGGTCACGATGCGGTTGAAAACCGGTTGTCCCGGTGCGGAATCTTTGGAGTCCACGGAAAAATATCCCAGCCGTTCAAACTGGTATCTTTGCCCGGCCGCCGCCTTGGCCAGACCCGGTTCAAGCATGCACCCGGTGAGTGTTTCGAGTGAATCCGGGTTGATCACTTCAAGAAAATCGGGCTGTTCGGCGGGATTTTCCACAGTAAACAAGTGATCATAAAGCCGGACCGTGGCCTGCTGGGCATGAGCAGCGGAAACCCAGTGAAGGGTCGCCTTGACCTTTCGCCCGTCCGGGGCGTCGCCTCCCCTGGTCTCCGGGTCATAGGTACAGCGCAGTTCAGCGATTTCACCGTTTTTATCCCGTACAACCTGCTCGCATCGGATAAAATAGGCATACCTGAGCCGGACCTCCCGGCCCGGAGCAAGGCGGAAAAACTTTTTGGGCGGATCTTCCATGAAGTCACCACGCTCGATGTATAACACCCGGGAAAACGGAATATGCCTGTTTCCCATGGATTCATCCTCGGGATTGTTGACCGCGGGCAACATTTCAGATTGGTCTTCGGGATAATTTTCAATGACCACCCGCAGGGGACGCAGCACGCCCATGACCCGCATGGCCGTCTTGTTGAGCTCCTGGCGTACGCAATGTTCCAGCAGGGCCAAATCCACCATGCTGTCGCGCCGGGCCACGCCGATACGGTCACAAAAATCCCGGATGGCCCCGGGACTATAGCCCCGCCGCCGCAACCCGGAAATGGTGGGCATACGCGGATCATCCCATCCGTCAACATATTTTCGCCGCACCAGTTCAATGAGCTTGCGCTTGGAAAGCACCGTGTGCGAAAGATTGAGCCTGGCAAACTCGATCTGCTGGGGGTGGTAGGCATGGAGCCGATCCAGGATCCAGTCATATAATTCCCGGTTGTTTTCAAACTCCAGGGTGCAGATGGAATGGGTAATGCCCTCGATGGAATCTGACAGGCAATGGGCGAAGTCATACATGGGATAGATGCACCAGTTCTCGCCGGTCCGGTGATGGCTTTTTTTCCGGATCCGGTATAAGGTGGGATCGCGCATGATAATGTTGGGTGCGGCCATGTCGATTTTCGCGCGCAGGACGCACTCGCCTTCGGCAAATTCACCCCTGCGCATTTTTTCAAAAAGTTCCAGGTTTTCTTCCACTGAACGATCCCGATAGGGGCTAGGCCGGCCGGGCTCGCTTAAAGTTCCCCGGTATTGCCGGATCTGATCCGAACTCAGGCTATCAACATATGCATCCCCGTTTTTGACGAGCGCAACGGCAAACTCCCAGAGCTGTTGGAAATAATCCGAAGTATAATACTCGCGCTCCTGCCAGTCAAACCCCAGCCACCGCACATCCTCCTTGATGGATTCAACGTATTCCATCTCCTCTTTCATGGGATTGGTATCGTCAAACCGCAGATGACAGCGTCCCTGGTATTGAAGGGCCAAACCGAAATTCAGGCAGATGGACTTGGCATGGCCGATGTGCAGATACCCGTTGGGCTCCGGCGGAAATCGGGTCACAACCCGGCCGTCATATTTTCCGCTTTCCAGGTCGGCTTCGATGATATGTTTGATAAAATGCGAACCCGGCTGTTTCCGGGTTTCAGACGTTTTTTGTGCGTCGTGATTTTGACTCATGATTTACTCCGAATCCGGATTCGGCGCAGAATCCTCTGCTTCCGGATCATCCTGGGAGGTTAAATAAGACAGTACCATTTCTTTTGCAAGCGGGCCGGCACCGCTGGAGCCGTGCTCCCCGTGCTCGATGAAAACGCATACCGCAATCTCCGGGCGATCCGAGGGGGCATATCCCACAAACCAGGCATGCGGCAGGTATTGATCACCCTGATCCGTCTCCTCCTGCCCGGCCCTGCGGCTGATCACCTGGGCTGTGCCGGTTTTGCCGCTGATGGCCACCTCTTTTGAGCGAACGTACCAATATGCCGTGCCCCTGCGGTGATGGACAACATCATAGAGGCCTTCCCGGATGATTTCAAGGGTTTCCTGGCTTGCCGGAAGAGGGGCCGGCTTTCCGGTCTGCATTTTTTCCTCGATTCGGCCCTGCACGGATTCAACCCGGCGCATGATCCGCGGCTTGTAAAGATTTCCACCATTGGCCACCGCAGCTGTAAGCATGGCCATCTGCAAGGGGGTCGCCAGGTTGTAGCCCTGACCGATGGCAATGGACAAATTCTCCCCGGCCTGCCAGGGAATGCCGATTTTGCGCTGTTTCCATTCCGAGGTGGGCACCAGGCCTTCTGCCTCATGGGCCAGGGGGATACCGGTTTTCTGACCCAGGCCGCTTGCTTTTGCATATTCGGCGATCCGATCCACACCGAGCTGTTTGCCGGCCTGATAGAAAAATACGTCACAGGACTGGGCAATGGCTTCATTGATGTCCATTGATCCGTGTCCCTGCCGCTTCCAGCACCTGTAAGTCCGGTTGCCGAACCGCAGCCCGCCGGGGCAGTAAACCGTTGTTTGTTCATCCATGACATCCTCTTCCAGAGCTGCCATGGCAGTGATGATTTTATATGTGGAAGCCGGTGGATATTCGCCCTGAATCGCCTTGTTGTGCAGGGGGCGTTTGGGATCATTGACCAGGGCCCGCCATTGCTTTTTGTTCATTCCACTGACAAAGTCCTCCTGCTGAAACACCGGCCTGCTGGCCATGGCCAGTACCTCCCCGGTTTGCGGATCCACGGCCACAATGGAACCCGATTTTCCCTCAAGCAACGCTTCTGCTTTCTGCTGGAGGGCAAAATCAATGGTCAGATACAGATTATGCCCTGCTTCAGCCGGCTCCTTTCCCAGAACGCGCACCACCTGTCCCACGGCATTTACCTGAACGATTTTTCTGCCCGGAATACCGCTTAGCTGGTCTTCAAATGTCTTCTCCACGCCTGCGCGGCCCACCATATCCCCGCCCCGTTTGTGGGGATAGAGTCCGTTTTTCAATTCGTCCCTGCTGACCTCGCCCAGATACCCGATCAGATGAGCGGCCAGGGGATCGTAAATATAATTGCGCCTGGCACTGGTGGCAATTGTGATGCCGGGCAGCTCATAGCTGCGGGAAAGCAGCACTGCCATCAACTGCCGGCTGATATCGCCTTTGAGCAACACTGATGCATAACCGTAGGCGCCCTGGTTTTCGCACACTGTTGCTTTAATCTCTTCGGCCGTCATATCGATAAATTGCGAAAGGCGACTTGCGGTTTGGTCCAGGGGTTTGGCGTCATTGGGGATAATGCGCAGCTCAAAGGACGGTCGATTATCCACGAGCAAATGGCCGTTTCTGTCGTAAATCAAACCCCTCAGGGGTTCAATGCGCTGCTGGCGCAGAGTATTGTTGGCAGACAACGCCCGGTAATGTTCGCCCTTCAGGATCTGAAGATAAAAAAGCCGGAGTGCCAGCAGGGCAAACACGGCGAGCACAAAAAGCATCACCAAAAGAATCCGGCCCTTGAACCATTCATTATCGATTTTTGGCAAAAAAGGAATGGACATTGCGTTTTCTTAATCTGCCCTGTGACAAAATCAGGGCTTCCGTAAAAACCGGTCCCGCGGCTATCTGCCCTCGGCTTCCCCGGTACCGGATGCCTGATGGGTATCGGAAAACAAAAAATGAAACAAAAGCCACAGAAAGGGTGCCGTGACCAGGGTCCAGAACAACTGCAGCATAACAATTACCCCGGTGTCACCGGTGAAAAACGGAACACGGGAAACAGACCAGGCCGCAACCCCGAAAAACAGATTCTGTACACCAACGCCAATGATGGACAAAAAGAAAAAAAGGGTATGATCACCAATTCTGACCCAGCCGGGCACATGACGAAAAACCAGAAACACCCACAGATAGGAAGCCAGATATATCCCCGGCGGCGCACCGGAAAGCATGTCCATTGCCAGGCCGGCAATCACCATAACAGGAATGCCGGTGGCAAAGGATTGATACAGACTCATGTAAACGGCAAAAGCCACGAGAAAATCATAAAACCGCAATATTTCCGGCAGATACGGCAAAATACTGGTCTCGACAACGATCAGCCCGATGATCACCATCAGCGAGATCAGATAGCGCATCATTGATCCAGAACTTCGTCGATTTCAGGGGGGTCGAGCACCACCAGCACCTCCTCAAGTTTATGAAAATTCACGTTGGGAGTAATCTGGATTTCCTGGAAGATGCCTGAATTTCGACGAATCACCTTGGATACCCATCCCAGGCGCAGTCCCTTGGGATAGATGCCGTCGAGGCCAGAGGTAATGATCTGATCGCCCACCTCGATATCCTGTTTGCGCAGCACGAACTCAAACCGGCACCCCTGGTCGGCACTGCCAATGCTCACCCCCCGGGCCCGGGTTCTTTGCACCAGTGCATCCACAGCGCTGTTGCGGTCGATAATCAGCAACACCTTGGCATATCGCTCGGACAGATCGATTACCTGACCCACAACCCCGTCTGGCACCACCACTGGGTTTGCCCTTTTTACGCCATGAGCCCGCCCCTTGTTGATGATCACGGTATGATACCAGGGGCTCGGATCCTTTGCCACCACTTCAGCAGCCTGCATTTCAAGCGCTGAGCCGGCATTGAAATCCACCAGGCGTTTTAGCCGCTCATTGGTCTTTTCCATTTCCGTAAGCTCGTGGATGCGCTGCCTGGCCCGGGCCAGGTCCCTGCGAAGCTTCTGGTTCTCACGGGCGGCATCCACCATGTAAAAGTACTGGTGCCAGATACCCTCGCC
Source organism: Desulfosalsimonas sp. (assembly GCF_055149105.1). Lineage (NCBI taxonomy): Bacteria > Pseudomonadati > Thermodesulfobacteriota > Desulfobacteria > Desulfobacterales > Desulfosalsimonadaceae > Desulfosalsimonas > Desulfosalsimonas sp. The sequence goes on from NZ_JBSRLA010000046.1 coordinate 20,079, forward strand.
GGTATCAATCATACCGGTGACGATTTCCTGTACCGGAGAGACAAAAAAAAGCGCGGTTTCAACGGCCGCCGCCTGAAAGGAAGACTTGCGGATATAATTAAAGGAAAACACAATGCCGTTTAAAACGATCAGGATGATCGCCCCGGCTGCCACCATCGTCTTTTTGGGAAACATGAAATCAGTCGATGACCACCTGTCGTAGAATTTCAATGCTGTTTAAGGTCTTGCCGGAACCCATGGCCACTGTGGACAGGGGATCGTCCGTAACCGTAATGGGCAGCCCGGTTTCCTCGCGAAGCAGCTTGTCCAGGTTTTTGAGCAGCGCTCCGCCGCCTGTGAGCACGATGCCCCGGTCCACAATATCTGCGGCCAGTTCCGGAGGGGTCTGTTCCAGGGCAATTTTGGTTGTCTCCACAATTGCGTCAATCTGCTCGGCAATGGCAACCCGGATTTCTTCTGAATCAATGGCCAGAATCTTGGGAATCCCGGATACCAGGTCCCGGCCCTTGACCTCGATGGTTTCGTAGTTCTCTGAATCCGGATAAGCGTTTCCGATGGTGGTTTTGATGATCTCGGCGCTTCTTTCGCCGATGAGCAGATTGTATTTTCGCTTGACGTACTGTGTGATGGCGGCATCCATCTTGTCGCCGGCCACCCGGATGGAACGGCTGTAGACAATACCGGCAAGGGAAATCACGGCCACTTCCGTGGTGCCGCCGCCGATATCCACAACCATGTTACAGGTGGGCTCAGTGATGGGCATGCCGGCGCCAATGGCTGCGGCCATGGGTTCCTCAATCAAAAAGACCTCACGGGCGCCGGCGGATTCAGCAGCCTCGCGCACCGCCCGTTTTTCCACCGGGGTGATGCCCGTGGGCACGGCAATGACAATTCTGGGCCGGACAAAGGTTCTGCGGTTGTGGACCTTGTGGATGAAATGCCGGAGCATGGCTTCTGTAACGTCAAAGTCGGCGATCACGCCGTCATGCATGGGCCGGATGGCCACAATGTTTCCCGGGGTGCGGCCGAGCATATTCTTGGCCTCCAGGCCAACGGCCAGCACCTTGCTTTTGGCACGATTATCGGTTCGTACTGCCACCACAGAAGGTTCGCTTAACACGATGCCCTTGCCCTTGACGTAAACCAGGGTGTTGGCCGTGCCCAGATCAATGGCCAGATCATTGGAAAAAACACCAAACAACGAATCCCAGAACAAGTCCGTGCCTCCTTACGATATTTGACGAAAACAAAAAAACAGGGCTGAAGTTGTAAAACAGGTATTGAAATGGATGGACGCCGGCCCGGTCGTTTCATCTGCGTTTGTTTGCAATTATTTGCAATTTGACAATTGCGTTAGGATTATTAACAGTTGTCCGGCTGAATGACAAGCAGAAAATACCATAAAGACCGCAGACATCTCAGGTTTTCAGACAATTCAGGACAGCATCGTGGAACCGGGGACGAAAATCTTTGATTTTCAGGCTTCCCGGATCCGTGCAAACCCGGTTGCTCAGCAAAATCACCATGATTTGACGATGCAGTTCAACCCAGAACGAAGTGCCGGTATAGCCGAGATGCCCCGCGCTCGTATTTCTATGAAAAAACCGGCCGCTGCTGGAATTTTGCTTTTCCGGCACGTCAAATCCCGGGGTCCGAGCGGCACCCGGCGGTACTGTCAAAAACCGCTCCACCGCGGCCCGGGAAAAAAGCCCCTTTTCCACTGTCCCGGAACGAATCTCCAACAGGTGCCAAAGAAACTCAAACACCGCGGCCGCCGTGCCAAACAGCCCGGCATGGCCGGCCACCCCGCCCATGGCCCGGGCATTTTCATCATTTACCCGGCCATAGACGGCCCTGTTGTTTTCATCCACCCCGCTGGCGGCAAACTCCCTGTCTACCGGCACAGATGGGGTTTTCCCATAATCCGGAAGAAAAAAAAGATCCGAAATATTTAAGGGCAGATACAAATTTTCTGAAACATAGGCATCCAGGCTTGTATCCGCCACTTTTTCCAGCACCCATTGCAGAAGCAGAAACCCCACGTCACTGTAGAGAGTTTTGCGTCCCGGCAGACAGACCAAAGGCTCTTTTGCCAGCAATTGATGCAGCCGCTTTTTCCGCCGGTCCGCCGGCAGAAAATCTAACTCCCGGAAATAAGGCCGCCAGGCCGCCAGGCCGGCATTGTGGCAAAGAAGATTTTCAACGGAAATACCGGCCTTATCCGATTGGTCCAGCCCGGGCAACAGCGCGCCCAGCCGGTCATTCAAATCCAGCATCCCCTGATCTGAAAGATGCATGGCTGCTGCTGCGGTGGCCAAGGGCTTTGTCAAAGAGGCAAGATCATAAACCGTGTCCCGGTGCGCCAATCCTTTTTTAAAAGGGTCAAGGCAGCCAAATGCCTTGTGATAAACAATTTCATTTTTTCTGGCAACCAGGGCCACGGCACCCGGAAACACCCCGGTGTCAACGGCCTCCTGCATCAGGGCATCCACTTGTCTCATGACAGGCCTGAGTCCCGGCAGGGGGCGGCAACCGCAGGTTCGGAGTAAGTCAGGGTCATGGTGTCACTGTCAAGACTTGCGGCAATGCCCATTGGCAGAACCATGTTGGGCCGTCCGTGACCTGCGGGAAACCCGCATACCACGGGAAAGGCAAAACCGTCAAAAACATCTGCGAAAACCCGGTGGATTTGCGCCTTGGAGCCGCAGTTGGTAAAGGATCCCGCAGCAACGCCCGCCAGATGATCAAAGCAGCCGGCCATGCGCATCTGGGTCAGCATCCGGTCAATACGGTAGGGCTTTTCCCCGGTGTCTTCCACAAACAGGATGCAGCCGGTCAGATCCGGAAAATAGGGTGTGGCCAGCAGGTGGCAAAAGGTGGACAGGTTGCCGCCAAGCACACAGCCTGCGGCTTTGCCCGGACGGATCATACATCCGTTCTCCGCCCTTATCTTAACTGCTCCAAAGCCGGTCAGCGCCCTTGCGATTCCCTCTATGGTGGGCTTGTCCGCATCCGCCAGAGACACGACCATGGGACCGTGAAAAGTGGGCATGCAGCATCTGCGGCTGATGGTCACCAGCAGGTTGGTAATGTCGCTGCAGCCAACAAAAATTTTGGGATGCTTTTCAATAAGCGGGTAGTCAAGGCATTCAAGTATGCCCAGGGAACCGTAGCCGCCCCGCACACACCAGACAGCACGAATGTCAGAGGCGGCGAAAAACGCCTGCAAATCATCGGCCCGCTGTCGGCGGCTGCCGGCATAATACCCGTTTTTTAAAAAAAGTCTGTCCGACCACACCGGATCAAAGCCCATATCCCGGAGCACTTCCAGCCCCTGCAAAAAACGGTCCCTGTCAAAGGGGCTGGCCGGAGCCACAACCCCCACGCGGTCGCCGGCCTGCAGAGGAGCAGGCCTGGTGCAGGCCGGAATGTCTCTGCAATGGGTCATGGCATACTTCCTTGACAAAAGGCGGCCAGGGGCACCTGTGCGCTATTGCGAATCCGGCAGGTAGCCAAGGGCAGCGGCAATAAACCGGGAAAACAAGGGATGGGCCGCCATGGGACGGGACTTGAATTCCGGGTGAAACTGGCATCCCAGAAACCAGGGGCGATCCTTTAGCTCCACGATCTCCACAAGGTCCCCTTTGGGCGAAAAACCGCTGAACACCAGTCCGTTTTCTTCAAGGGGCTGTTTGTAATCCAGGTTGAATTCATAGCGATGCCGGTGACGTTCGGAGATCTCTTCCGTGCTGTAGGCCTGGTATGCCAGGCTGTCTTTTGCCAGACGGCAGGGGTAGGCGCCCAGGCGCATGGTACCGCCTTTTTCCGAGTTCACATCCCGCTGCTGGAGGGTCTGGGTGCGCTCATCAAACCATTCCTTCATCAAATAGATCACCGGTGCCGGGGTCTCGGGATCAAACTCGGAGCTGTGCGCCTTTTCAATCCCGGCCACGTTGCGGGCAAACTCGACAACCGCCAGCTGCATTCCCAGACAGATGCCAAAATAGGGAATTCCCTGCTTTCTTGCATATCCGATGGCACAGATCTTTCCCTCCACCCCCCTGGAGCCGAACCCGCCGGGCACCAAAATTCCCTGAGCCCCGGCCAGGGCCCGGGCGCAATTGTCCGGAGTCAGGGTTCCGGAATCGATGAATTCCAGCTCCACTCTGGCTTCATTGGCGATTCCGCCGTGATACAGGGCCTCGTTCAAACTCTTGTAGGATTCCGTCAGATCCGTGTATTTACCAACCACCGCAATGGTAACACGCTTTGAGGGCGACTTGTAGCGGTCCACCATGTTTTCCCATTGCTCAAGCCTTGGTGACCCTGTCCAGATATTGAGCAACTCCAGAATCTTGGAATCCAGCCCCTCCTTGTTAAACACCAGGGGGCATTCGTAAATGCAGTCCACGTCCTTGGCCGTGACCACAGCATCCTGGCTCACATTGCAAAACAGGGCGACTTTGGCCTTGATATCCGGAGACAGGTACCGGTCAGTGCGGCACATGAGGACATCCGGCTGAATGCCGATGCTGCGCAGTTCCTTGACGCTGTGCTGAGTAGGCTTGGTCTTGAGCTCGCCTGCTGCGGCAATATATGGGATATAAGTCAGGTGGATGTAGAGCACATTGTCTTTTCCGGCGTCGAATTTAAACTGCCGGATGGCTTCGAGAAAGGGGAGGCTTTCAATATCGCCGATGGTCCCGCCGATTTCCACAATCACGATATCAGCGCCCTTGGCCGCCTGCCAGATGCTGGCCTTGATCTCATCGGTGATATGGGGAATCACCTGAACCGTGCCGCCCAGGTAATCGCCGCGGCGCTCCTTGCTGATCACCGAGTCATAGATCTTGCCGGTGGTGAAATTGTTGTCCCGGCCCAGCCGCACATTGACAAACCGTTCATAATGGCCCAGGTCCAGGTCGGTTTCCGCACCGTCGTCGGTGACAAACACCTCGCCGTGCTGAAACGGGTTCATGGTGCCGGGATCCACGTTGATATAGGGATCGAGCTTCACCAGGGAGATTGTCAGCCCCCGGCATTCGAGCAACGCCCCTATGGAGGCTGAAGCCAGCCCCTTGCCCAGGGATGAAAGAACCCCGCCGGTTACAAAAATAAATTTGGATTTGCCTGCCATGGGTTTACCTCTATAACAAAGCGTGCATTTTATTGGGTTGATGGCGCCGTAAAAAGTCCAATATCTGCGTTACGCGCAATTTTTCAGAATTTCACGTACGGCTAAGTACGCTGCATTCTTCGAAATTGCGCAGGCCTTGATCCTGAACTTTTTACGGCGCCATCTGAAATCAGACTTTTTACGGTGCCATCATTGGGTTGGGGTTTCATATATTTTTTTGAATTCCTCGATCTGCCGGCGGACTTCTTCTGCGGCCCCGCCCCTGTTCTCCGGAACTTCTGAGGCGGATTGATATTTTTTGCGCACGGTGCTGATGTCAAAATCAGATGCCGGTACTCCCGAAATCCGGTCCAGTTTTTCCACGGTCACGGCCCGGGCAAGACGGCCGTTTTCATAAAATTCGATTTTTCCGGGATAGCGGATGCGGTCGTCAAACCGCTGCCAGTCAAGATAGCGAATTTCAAATGCCGGCTGCTGCCCTGTCTTTTTGGCCGGGGCCACGATCCAGCGCACGGGCAGAAACGTGTTTTTGTCAAACCACACCTGGGCGCGGCTCAGGTCGGGATATCCGGCGCCGGCCACGTAGACGGTTTTTTTGTTGAGCCGGCCCAGGCTGGAAATGTTCATGTCAACCCCGAGCTGCTCCAGGTGCCGTACCAGCGGAGGCCGGGATGAAAACATGAAAAGGTCCTTGTAACAGGCATACCACTGCCGGCTGTCCTCGAGGATCTTGCCGTCAAGGACAAAAAGCTGTGATCCGGATGATTCGATATAAATCTGACTGAAATCCGGGGCGTTGATATCGGATCGATAGGCCCCGGGCCTGCTGTAGCGAACGGTTTGGGAAAAACTGGCCGGCCCGGAGGCTTCCGGGTCTGAAACTTTTTCAGGATCCGCACTGGTTTTCCCAAGCCTTTCAGCACCCTGGCTTTTGCCGTCGGCTTCATCGGGATACACATGAAGCTGCTGGGTGATTTCCATCTGATCGGGCAGGTTCAAATGTTTTTGCATCTGCCCGGCCACAAACGGCGCCGGCAGGACATAGCCCGACGCTGCTGTGCAAACAGCGGCCGCCAGAAGGCAGGCCAGGGAAAATATCACAGCAGACCGCAGCATTATCGGCTATACCATAAACGGGTTCAGGGCCATTTGCGCGCTTTGCCCAAGCTGTTCTTCAATGCGCAAAAGTTGGTTGTACTTTGCCACCCGGTCGCTTCTGGACATGGAACCGGTCTTGATCTGTCCGCCGGCCACAGCCACCACGAGATCGGCGATAAAATGATCCTCTGTTTCCCCGGAGCGATGGGAAATCACCGTAGTATAGCCGTTTGTCCGCGCCATGTCGATGGCTTCCAGGGTTTCGGAGACCGTGCCGATCTGGTTGAGCTTGATCAGAATGGAATTGCAAACCCCCTTTTCAATACCCTGGGCGAATATGGACGGATTGGTGACAAACACATCATCGCCCACGAGCTGAACCCGGCGGCCCAGTTTGTCGGTCATGACCGCCCAGTTGTCCCAGTCCTGCTCAGCCAGGCCATCTTCGATGGAAAAAATGGGATATCGATCAATCAAATCGGAATAATAATCAATGAGTTCTGCTGCAGACAGCCGCCGGTTTTCAGATTCCAGAAAATAGGCCCCGTCCTGGTAAAACTCCGTGGCAGCCGCATCCAGGGCCAGGCCGATGTCTTTTCCGGGACGGTATCCGGCCGCTTCAATGGCCTCGATAATGATTTTCAATGCCGCCTCGTTGGATTCCAGATCCGGGGCAAACCCGCCTTCGTCTCCCACCGCGGTGACCAAGCCGCGTTTTTTGAGCAGGGATTTGAGGCTGTGGAAAGTCTCGGCACCCATGCGCACGGCCTGGGAAACAGAATCGGCGCCCACGGGAATGATCATGAATTCCTGGATATCCAGACTGTTTGCCGCATGGGCGCCCCCGTTGACGATATTCATCATGGGAAGCGGCATATAGCGGGCATTGAGCCCTCCAAGATACCGGTAAAGCGGCATTGCATAAGCATCCGCACCCGCCCGGGCAGCGGCCATGGAAACGCCCAGGATGGCGTTGGCCCCCAATGCCGACTTGTTTTCCGTGCCGTCGAGTTCGATTAACGCGGCATCAAGCTGGTGCTGATCTGCGGCATCCATTCCCAGGATTGCCGGCGCAATGCGGGTATTGACGTTTTCCACCGCCTGCTGAACCCCCTTGCCCGCATATCGGCCCGCATCATTGTCCCGAAGTTCAAGGGCCTCCCGGGAGCCGGTGGAAGCCCCGGAGGGCACGGCAGCACGCCCCAGGCCGCCGCTTTCAAGTTCCAAATCCACCTCCACGGTCGGGTTGCCCCGGGAGTCGAGTATCTCTCTTGCCCGTACATCAATTATTGCCGTCATGGAATATCCTCCAATGGTTGTCAAACAGCACGAACCGTCAAAGCCGGTCTTTTTTTGCGCATTGCGCACAGACCGGCCCTTTTGCGGTTTTCATGCAAAATCGCGTCCCCCTTGACTCAAATGCCAGGCATGATACGATTTGAACACTACCGTGTCAAGCACTTGAACCCCAGGGCGCGGCAGCGAAATAAAAATATATAGTTATTATTTATAGTTATCCAAATATAAGAACAAGGAAACCCATCATGAACGTCAACAGCCCGTACAAGGAAGCCCACCTGCTGGTGGCCGCCGTCCGTGTCCTGGAATACCGGCACCAGCGCCCGCCCGCCCTTGAACAGATCGCAGAGCTGCTATCCATATCCACCGAGGAAGCCGGCCGGTTGTGCCGCAAAGCCGAGTCTGCGGGCATCATTGAAACGCTTGAAAAATCCGGGGAAACCCGGATCTTTATCAGCGACCACCGCCGGATTGAAAATCTTTCCGATCAGGCCGAAGAAACAGCGCTTTCCGCGGAACTGGAAAAATTCCGCAAACAAAAGCAGGCTGAACGCAAAACCCTGGATGAACTGCGCACCCGCCAGGCCGACAAGCGGAAAAAAAAGCATGAACAAATCGAGCGCCGGTTAAAAACCCAGCTAAAAAACCAGCTAAAAAACCAAAGCCCGGAGACCCGGGGCAACGACTGATCCAGGCCCTGTTTACGCCTGGTGCTGCAGACACTCGGCCACCTCGGCGATAAACCGGCTGGCCGGGCTGTACTGTCCCTTGCGGTAATCGGCAGTGGTTAAAAACAAAAACTTTTCCGCCCGGGTCATGGCCACATACATGAGCCGCCGCTCCTCCTGGAGCTCAGCCTCGGACTCCCGGGACTTCCAGTGGGGCAGCAGGTTTTCGTCGCATCCCACCACAAAGACCACGTGAAACTCCAGGCCCTTGCTGGCATGAATGGTGGCCATGCTCACCCCGCCTTCATCGCTGTCGGCCTCTTCCTTGTCCTCCCGGACCAGGGCGGCTTCCTCCAGGTAATCCAGGAGGGTCTCGTAGGTGGAGGCGGCATAGACAAGCTGTTCAATGTTTTCCATGCGCGTGGTGAATTCATCTGCTGTCTTTGACTGCTGATTCAAATAGGTCTCATAATCAACCCGGTCCATGACCTTGCGTATGGCCGCATCCGGGGCCATGGGTTCGATGTCTTTGAGCAGCTGGATCAAAGACGTCAGGCCCGCATGGATTTTGGACGACAGAATTTTTCCGGAAACCGCCCGGGTCACGGCATCCTGCAGGCTGCCGCCCGGGGGGCGGCAGGCGTTTAACTTTTCGACCATTTTCGGGCCGATGCCCCGCTTGGGGGTATTTAACACCCGCTCAAATGCCGCGTCATCCTTTGGAAACACGGCTGCGGTGAGATAGCAATTGATATCCAGGATTTCCTTTCTTTCAAAAAAACCCTTGTCGCCGAGCATGCGATAGGGAATGCCGGCAAAACGAAAAGCCTGCTCAAAGGGAAGGGAGCAGAACTTGGTGCGGTACAGCACGGCCATTTTGTCATAGGCGATGCCCGATCGGTGCAGCATTTCAATCTTGTCCGCCACCCAGCCGGCTTCCTCCTCGTCGCTGAAAAATTCATGGATGGCCACAGACCCGCCGTTTTGCTCGGAAAAACAGGATTTGTCCATCCTGTCGCGGTTAAAGCGGATCAGCCCGTTGGCGGTTTTGACGATCTCGTCAGCAGACCTGTAGTTCTGCTCCAGCCGAAAAATGCTGGCCCCCTGGTAGGAGCGCTCAAATCCCAGGAAATGGTCCACGTTGCTGCCCCGGAAACCGTATATGGCCTGCCAGTCGTCTCCCACGCAGAAAAGATTGCCGTTGCCCAGAAGCAGTCGCGTGAGTTCAGCCTGGAGATTGTTTGTGTCCTGGTATTCATCCACAAGAATATAGGAAAAATAAGCCCGGTAATCCTCGCGTACCCCGTCATGATCCCGAAGCAGATCCCTGGCCTTGAGCAGGATATTGTCAAAATCCACTGCGTTTCTGGCTTTTAGCTCGTCTTCATAGGCGGAAAACAGATCCCTTAACCGCACGGGGCCGATTCTGGGATGCGCGTCCATGTAGACATCCGGGCTGCCGGAGTTTTTGGCGCTGGAAAGCGCTGCACGCACGGCATAAAAGTTCTTCCGGTCCATGTCAAAACGGATCATCAGGTCCTTGATGAGTTTTTGCTGCTGGTAATCGGAGTAAATCTGAAGCGGGGGCTCATAGCCCAGCAGGCGACAGTGTTCCCTCAGAATTCGGAAACATGCGGAATGATAGGTGCGCACCCAGGGAAACCGCTCCACGGCCAGTCCGGTAAGCTCTGTAAGCCGGCGCTTCATTTCATCGGCCGCCTTGTTGGTGAACGTGATGGCCAGGATTCGCTCCGGGCGGTAATCCAGATCAATGAGATGGGCCACCTTGGCGGTCAGGGTGCGCGTCTTGCCGGATCCGGCCCCGGCCACCACCAGTGCCGGGCCGATATGGGTTACAGCGGCTTTCTGCTGATCAGAGAGCTCCATTAAAATGCCATTCCTTTTTCAGTCTATGCCAGGCCCGGCAATGATATCGGGCCGGCCGGTGCGGATGCAGGTAAAGTTATGCCGGACAATGAGATCGGTGCTGTAAAGATTTCTGGCGTCAAAGATCACCGGTCGGTTCAGGCGCTTTTCAATGCCGGAAAAATCCGGAGTCCGGAACTGGTGCCAGTCGGTGAGCACGGCCAGGGCGTCGGCCCCGTCAAGGATTTCATACTGCTTGTCTCCCACAGAGACATTATCGTTGCCGGCAAACATTTGCCTGGCATTGCCCCCGGCCGCCGGGTCAAAGGCCCGGATCTGCATGCCCGCCCGGCTCAGTTCGCTGACAATATCGATTGCCGGTGAATGCCGGATGTCATCGGTATTGGCCTTAAACGACAGGCCCCAGACCGCCAGGACCCTGCCGGAAACCCCGCCGGCGGATTCAAAAAAGCTTTGAACCTTGCGCGCCACCATCTGTCTCTGGCGGTTGTTGACATTGTCCACCGCGCTGAGCACTTCGGGCACATAGCCCAGATCCGCGGCTGTATGAATCAGTGCCCTGACATCCTTTGGAAAACATGACCCCCCGTACCCCACCCCGGGATAGATGAAATGATAGCCGATGCGGTGATCCGAGCCGATCCCCGCGCGCACATCGCGCACATCCGCGCCCACTTTCTCGCAGATATTAGCGATTTCATTGATAAACGAAATCTTGGCAGCGAGCATGCAGTTGGCCGCGTACTTGGTCATCTCCGCGCTTTTCGGGCTCATGAGGATGAGTTTGTCACGGCTTCTGGCATAGGGTTCATAGAGATTTTCCATCAATTGCGCCACTTCCGGATTGTCCGTGCCGATAATGATCCGGTCGGGCTTCATAAAGTCGCTGACCGCATCGCCTTCCTTTAAAAACTCGGGATTGGAGACCACGTCAAAATCAAGGGAAACACCCCGGACAGCCAGCCGCTCTGAAATGATTTCCCGGACCCGGTCGGCCGTGCCCACGGGCACCGTGGACTTGTTGACCACGATTTTATGGTCTTCCATGTTATCGCCCACCTGCCCGGCCACCCGGTAGACAGCGGAAAGATCACAGGATCCGTCTTCCATGGGCGGGGTGCCCACGCAGGAAAAAATCAGGCTGGCGTGGGCCATGGCCTCTTTGAGCGACGTGGTAAACACCAGGCGCTCTTCTGCCAGGTTGCGCTGGACCAGTTCTTCCAGCCCGGGTTCGAAGATATGGACATCGCCTTTTTTCAGCCTCTGGATGATCCCGTCGTTGATATCCACGCAAAAGACATGGTTTCCGGTTTCAGCCAGACAGGCGGCTGTCACGAGCCCAACGTATCCGGTTCCCACGATACATACATTCATGTGTTCGGTCCTTCTGTCCTGAGATGTTATGCCTTGAATGGTGCCTGGGACGAGAATCGAACTCGTACGGGGACTATGCCCCAAGGGATTTTAAGTCCCTTGCGTCTACCTGTTCCGCCACCCAGGCACGGAATTGCATTTGCGAGGTTCTTGAATGGTTTTAGGGGGTTGTTTTGCAGAAGAGGTATATAAGAATATATGCAAACCCGGAAACCATAAAACCAAATCGAAACATTGAATTTGGAGATTTTTTTAGCACCCGGACCTGATAAAGTCAACCCGCAAGATGGTGACGGGTGACGGGTGACAAGTGACAGGTGACAAGTGACAGGTGACGGGTGACAGGTGACGGGTGACGGGTGACGGGTGTTCATTGTTTTTTGTTAACCGGCTGCGGCATGGTTAATATTTGAATGAGAAACTTTTGATGGCACCGTAAAAAGTCTGATTTCAGATGGTGCCGTAATAAGTTCAAGATCAAGGCTTGCGCAATTTCGAAGAATGCAGCGTACTTAGCCGTACGTGAAATTCTGAGAAATTGCGCGTAACGCAGATATTGAACTTCCAAGGAAGCCCAAGGGCGGGGTCGGTTTGTAAGCGACATTGAGCGTTTACGGAAAAATTCAGCAAATGCCGGAGCTAAAAAATTTCAAACTGTTTGAGGCCGACAGGC
>NZ_JBSRLA010000047.1:0-31956 GCF_055149105.1 Desulfosalsimonas sp.
ACATAAGCACCTATATCATAAATGAAAAACTTTCGCAAGCCTGATTTTTAATTTTTCTTAATTATTTTAATGAGTTTTCTTTTATTGGACAGGCACTATATTACAAAAAAAATGCAGGAAAATAATTTGTTCAAGCATCATACGATGCAGGAGGTATTGGATGATCTCGACATCATTGAGTGCTTTGAAATGCCGGGGCAACAACTGCAGGTTGGAGAAATAACGAAACGGCAGATGGATTTTTACACTAAATTGGGCGTTACGCCTCCAACCTCGTTACAATAACACGGGAATTCAGGTTGTAATGCTGGCCCTGGCATTTCGTTCAATGAGGCCGACGACTTGCAAGGCGATTTTAAACAGAAACAGATAGGCCTCAATCCGCTGGGGCGTATGGATATATATGGGTTCAAGGCGATAGCTGCCCTTGGCCCGGCGGTTGGTATGCTCGACCTTGTATTGGTCCTTGTGGGCTTTCATTGCAGCCTCAACTGGCAATTCCTGGCAGGAGTTGTTGGTTACCAGCGGGTAATAGCCGCACCGGTCAAGAACTTTTTCAAAAGCCTCGGGGTTAAAGACAAGCTCGACTCTGAAGTGATCGGTTGTCACGGCCACTTTTTGACCTTGCCCGTTTTTCGGCTGGCGGCCTCTGCGCTTGTTCTTGTAGGTGACAACCGGCTGGTTTTTGATACGGTACGTGAAGAAATCGGCTGTTTGGTTTTTCTTTAGGATTTTTTGGCAAGCCGTCTCAATGGCCTGCCGGGTTTTGAGCTGGTATTTGTTGAGCTTACCGGTCAGCTCATCAAATGCGGCTTTGGTTTTTTCGATGCGGTTTTCCAGGGTTTTGCGTTTTCGTTTGAACAAGGACTGATCATAGAGGACAATCATCCGGAAGGGATAGGATTTACCTTGGTATTCAATGGGCAGCGCGACTTCAAAACCGCGGTTGAAGCGGCCTTTGTGTGGTAGCAAAAGCTCGTGATCATGATGGTCAATGGCATTGTGAAGAGCGGCTTTATAGGATTCATACATGGGCAGTGGGGCAAGGAAAAAGCCGTCATGATCGTGGATGTAGGCCAGGTTTTCGCGGCTGGCGAGCTTGGCGTCGCCGACATAAAGAAACGACCGGTCTTCCAGGAGATCGATCAAATGCAGCCACTGTTCAACATAGGTGGTGACATCGGCCCTGTTGCCGCTGTAGGCCTGCTGGAACAAGGGAAAGGCGCTGTCGGAGCTCACGGATAGAGACCAGACCAGTTGTTTCAGATCGTCGCGGTGTTTTTTGTTAAACCCGAAGGTGATGTGAATGGTATCAGGGGCCAGCCTGTTGTTGTAGTCGCCGTAAACAGAGGCAGTGGTAGTGTCATTATGGCAGATATCTGTTCGGATATTAAAGGAGGAGATCATTTGCCGGGTCATCATCATCTCAAGGTTGCCGAGGCCGTAGCGGTACAAAGCATCAAGGGTATCGGCCAGGCGGTCGTCAAAGTATTGATGGGGCTCAATATTGGGCAGCAATACCTTCAACACGGTGGTTTCTCTGGCAAAGCGGCAAATCCGGTAAAGCTGCATGACCTGGAACAAGATGCCTGTAATCATGGCAATGCTGGCTTCGCCATGGGTTAACACTTTCCGCCGTGGATCTGTTGGGATATGCTTGTCAATGATTTCGGCAATGCCGCACTGATCGAAAAAATAGCGCAGGATCGGTGCGAACCCCACAGCCCGGGTGGTTACATTTTTAACAATATTTTTAGGCATATATAGAGCTCCAGAGGTTATAGGAACTCTATTATGCAACTAGAAAAAAGTCTAGCGATATTTTCAATGATTATGGGCAGTTATGGGCTACGAGAGTTTTAAAATGATTGTTTATCAGCTTTTTTTAGAAATTTTCTTCGATTTTCGTTGATTTTTAAAATTCTTAAAACCACACACGCAACAAGCGAAATGTGAGTTATAATGGTTTTTTTGAATATGAAAGGCAATGGTCATACCAAAGGGATGCACACAGCACATCGTCGCTGTTGGCCGGGTGGGAAAATCCCGCCGGGATGGTTTCCGGAAACCTTCCGGCACAATTGACAACGGCTCAATTGTGGAGTGATTTTGAAAATTATCCGGCCGCAGCCGGGGATTCAAACAACGGATTGGATTTTGATGTTGCTCTGTATGTCGCTGATGCATCGGGTTACAACAATTCCGGTACAAATCCCGATGAAAGTGCAGTTGATGAGGAAGAAACAGGCGCTACGGGTACGGGCGCCTACAGGTCCCCGCTTGGCGGTGTGAATTTTTACATCGCCGGCCGGTCAAATGCCTATGGCGTCTACAGCCTGAATTCGGCCGGGACATCCGGTACCGGCAGCCCCGGTTCCTTTACTCCCGTACGCGGGGCTGCAGGCGGCGGTGAGGGGCCGGAAAATACCGATTTTGGTGGTTATAACACCGAACCGGTTTCCTCCGGGCCGGCACCGGTGCCGGAGCCTGCAAGCATGCTGCTGGTGGGAATCGGCCTGGCCGGGCTTGGGGGATTGACCAGGGGCAGACTCAAGCGCAGGAACTAGTCTGTTTGTAAAAAACCAAAAAGCAACTGCCGCACAGGGCGGGGTCTGAAAAAGGCTCCGCCCTGTTTTGTGTGGTCACTTGAGCACAATCCGGTCGAAAAACAAAGTTGTGTCTTTGGCCGGGTTTGTCACAAACACCCCAAAGGCAAAAATTTCCTTGAGATCCATTTGACGCTCCAGGGGCGCGTGGCGCACGTCTGTAAGGTCTATTTCCACTTCGGTCCAGGTTTGCGGGGTCAGAAGAAACGATTTGTTGAAGCGGTCTGAAACCTGCTGGGATGGCAGATTTTCATGGGCTGTGTCGTGTATGCGTGCGGTCAAACGGATCGGGCCGGATTGCGGGTTGTAAACGGCAAACCCGAGCCTGGAAAAAGATTGCCAGTTGCGGGGCATGTAATGCAGGAAAATCCCGCTATAGGTATTGTCTGCGTCAAGCCGGAGCCTCAGGCTGTGCTTTCCGTGAAAGGCCCTTTGGGATGTGATTTTATAGTCTGCTGTATCACTTTTGAAGCGGCTGGCCTCAAAGGGTGTCTCAAAATCTGCCAGGACGGGAAATTGACGGATTGCTGTTATATCGTCTGACACGGCCCGGACAAACGGCCAGGAAATCAATGCGATGATACAGGCAATTGCTGCATATGGGATGGTTTTTTTGCCGGTTTTGTTCCGGTTTTTCCAAAACAGGTATATACCGGCACCCCCAAGGTTGACAAGGATGTCTGAAAACGAGGGGAATCTGCCGGGAATCATGGCCTGGACAAGCTCAATGACGCTTCCTGCAGCCAGAACCGATGCCCCCAGAACCAGGGCCTGGCACCGTAAACGCCGCAAGAACAGGCCAGGGGAGAAACTGTAAATCAGATGCCCCATGAGAAAAAAAAGCACCGCGTGGCCAAGGTTCCAGAATTCCTGCACGGATCGAAGACCTGGCCCGGCGTTTTGCGACGGGCTGAGCATGCCGGCTATGCCGGCGGAAAAGACAACAGCACAGAAAATGTCTGTTCGTTTCCGTATCAAGGCGCCATCTCCCGGGAGTCATTTAAAGCCATGGACATTTCAGAGCAGGGACAAGGCTTGCAGTCTTTGCTTTTATTGGTTATTGCCGGTTCGGGCAAGGATAAATTTGCAGGAGCTTGAAAATAAAACTGATTCGCGATATAGTTAATTATGATGATGAAAAAACGGTTTTCATACACCGGTAACCAATCGCTACCGTCAGACAGGGGGAGGAGGGGTTTTTGTTTTTAAAAAACAGCCGGACCGGCTGCACAACTTTTGCGGCATGCCTTGTTGTTTTGTTTTTGTGCGGCTGCGATCAATTAACCGGCGCCATGCCCTCCCGGTCCCTGGCGGAAATCAAAAACAGCGGCAAACTGGTTGTGTTGACCCGCAATGCACCCACCACCTATTATATTGATCAAACAGGACGGCCCACAGGTCCGGAATATGATCTTGTTGAATCTTTTGCAGAGTTTCTCGGAGTGGAGGCGGAATACAGGATATGCCATACCATTGATCAGGTCTTAAGCGACCTGGAAGAAGGTAAAGGGGACCTGGCGGCCGCGGGTTTGAGCATTACCGAGGCCCGGGAGAAAAAGTTCCGGTTCTCTCCGCCATACCAGGAAATCACCCCCCAGGTGGTCACCAGGCGGGACCGCATTCAACCCGAATCCGTTGAAGATCTGCTTGGCATTGAGATTGTTGTCATTGCCAGCAGCAGTTACGTTGAACGGCTGACGCATCTCAAGGACACCCAATATCCCGACCTGCAGTGGGAGGAGGCACAGGATCAGGCCACCGAACAGCTTCTTTTTGATGTGTGGGCGGCCAATATTGACTGCACCATTGCCGATTCCAATATCGTGGATATCAACCGGCGTTATTACCCGCAACTGATTGCGCCCATTAACCTGGGCCGGGCCCAGGAACTGGGATGGGCCATGGCACCCCGCAGGCGGGATCTGGCCGGGGCCATTGGCAAATGGATGAAGGATTTTGAGCAGACCGGTCAGATGGATCAGGTCCATGAAAAGTACTATGGTTTTTTCGAGGCCTTTGATTATGTGGACACCATGCGATACCTGCGGCGGATTCAGGCGCGGTTTCCAAAGTACCGGGAGTATTTCCGCAAGGCTGCGGAAAAATACGATCTGCCCTTTGACCTGCTTGCGGCCCAGGCCTACCAGGAGTCCCACTGGAATCCCCATGCCGTCAGCCCCACGGGTGTTCGCGGCATCATGATGCTGACGCTGACAACAGCCAGGGAAATGGGGGTGTCCAACCGCCTGGATCCCAGACAAAGCATTTTCGGCGGCGCCAAGTACCTGGCCCGGCTCAAAAAAAGGTTCAGTGAAAAAGTCACCGAACCGGACCTGACCTGGCTGGCTTTGGCGGCCTACAATGTGGGGCGGGGCCATTTGCACGACGCACAGGTGCTGGCCCGGCAGTTTGGGTTAAATCCCCATTCATGGCGAGATCTAAAGCAGGTGCTGCCCCTGCTGGCGGACAAGCAGTATTACAAAGACCTGAAATACGGTTATGCCCGGGGTTATGAGCCGGTGCGGTATGTTAAAAACATCCGGGAATATCAGCACATCCTGAGAAATGATCTCTACAATGCCGGCAATTCCAGGCAGACCAGCAGCAGATAGGATGCCAATCGTTTGATTCAACAACAAGGAGGAAGCGCAATGATCGCCGTTATCGCCAAAATTCCGGTTGTGCCGGAAAAAAAGCAGCAAGCCCTGGAAGTGATCCGGAATTTGATGAAGGAAGTGGCCAACGAGGAAGGCACCCTTTTCTATAGTGTCAATGTCAGTGATCAGGATCCCAATACCCTGGTTTTTATCGAGCGCTATAAAGACATGGATGCGGTAAGCTCCCACAGCTCCACCCCGCATTTCAAGGAGTTCATGTCCAAAGTGGCCGAATTCGGGGCTGCAAAGCCTGAAATTACCCTCTATGAGGAGATTGAATCGGTCTGAGACAGCAAAAGACGGGCTCGCCGGGCCGGCAGCAAATGCGGCCCGGCAGGGTTTATCTGCCGCGATTCTGTTTGACCCGCAGCAGCCCGGGGCTGTTGTGAATGTGCATGAGCGTTGAGCGCTGGCCAAGGTTTAGAAAAAAACGCTCCAGGCGTTCAAACAATACCGGCTGGTCCGGCCAGGTAAAGGTTTTTCGTTCCTGCTCCAGGTCCTTCCACTCCCGGGCTTTGGACGGGATGGCGGCAAATGCCTCCTGTCTGGCGGGATGGCAGACAAACATTTCGCAGACAATGGGCTTGACCTGCCAGAGGCACCCGTTTTGGGTCAGGAAAATGCATTTTCCCGCAAAAGCCGGGGAGGCAATGGCCTGTTCGAGTCTGTCGAGCTGGGGGGTTGTGGACTGGAGGGCATTGATGACCACGTCTGCAAAAAACACGATAATGCCGTCTTTGGTGCAGCAGCCGCTGATGTCGGTTTTAAAGCATTTTTTTGTGCATACCGGCTCTATGTGATTTTTGTAGAACCGGGCGGTTTTCTGCCGGAATTCCAAATAGGCGGTGATCTGTTGGTCCAGATCGGCAGGCGGAATTTGATGCATGTGCCGGCGTACGATTTGCAGCGCCTCGTGCTGTTCCATCTGGTAGTCGTTCATGGCGGCCCCGGACTATTTGTCTGTGATCTCAAGAATTTTTTTTGATGTATATTCTCCTGTGTCCGCCAGGGCATCTGTTGGCAGAAACCGATGCGCATTGGCGGAAAACAGGCAGGTCACTGAAGCCGGGAAATCCTCGTCAGCTTTATAGACAATATAGCACAAGGCGATTTTGGGAAGCGGGTGTACCACGAATGCAAAATCGCCGCTCACTTCCGCAGGCGCATCCCTCCCGGAGAGTTGATCCCGGATACGGGGCCGGGCCTTATCCATATCTTCGACCCTGGGAACCAGGATCTGTTCGGTGTGCGTGGCAAATGCGCCTGAATAGGGCATGCTGCCGGGCAGTTGTTTAAAGGCGCAAAACGGTTCGGCAGTCAATGGTTCATCAGAGGCGTTGATGGCATACAGGGATATCAGAATTCCAAGCACGGAGGGGCATTTGCGGCCGTCCATGTCAATGCCGTCAGGGGATATGGTGCAAGTCCGGCCGAATGCCGGGAAGCTAAACCGGCTGCCCCGCTTTTCTGCCGGCAGCCTGTCGGCAAGATCGGCGGGCAGATCCGCATACAGGCGCCGGAGATTGTCCATGACGATTTTTTCATAATTGTCAGTCATGACCGGCTCCATCTTGCGGGTTAAGTGATAAATTCGGATGAAAATATATATATCATATTCCGGCAGCAGGATAAAGCGCAGATGATGGCAGGCCGAAGGGCAGGCTTTGGTTTAAAAGACGGGGCACAACGGCAAGGCAAGGGATGCCCTGTCCGGGCCTCCGGGGCCATGGAAAAGGAAATCAGCCCAGGGCCCCAAAGTGTACAGCCCCGGGCTGATGGCAATGAAAAGATGCTTATTTTATCTTGGTTACTTTCACAAAATTTTCCTGCAGGGCAACAGCGCCGCCCACAGGATCCCATTTTTTCAGGGCACCCGGCATGAACTTGTTGTCAGCCAGTCCCTTGCCGTAGGCGCGGCTTTCCACCGGCAGTTTGTGGCCGAACCCGTGCAGCACGAACACGGCTTCCGGGTGGATAAAATCGGTCACCTTTGCCTTGATCTGCTCGGTGTAACCGTTATTTGAAACATTGACAGTCTCATTGTTTTCAATATGCAGTTTTTCCGCTTCCCGGGTATTGATCCAGAGCACGTTTTCGGGCACCAGTTCGCCCAGGACCGGATTGTTGACCGTATGGCCCTGGGTGTGCTGGGCACAGCGGCCGAATGTGAGGCGGAAAGAGCCTTCCGGCGGGCTGTCAGCGGATTCATAGGGTTTCAGGGATGGTATTCCCAGGTCTTCGAGCTTTTGGGATATAATTTCGAATTTTCCGCTTTTTGTGCCGAATTTCAAGTTGTCCCGGTCCTTGTAAATCGGCCCTTTGGTTAACTTGACCATGCCGGTTTCGTTAAAATCCTCAATGGAAACCCCTGTGCCCTGGAGCTGGTAGTTCCATACGTCTTCGATTTTGTCATAGGTCAGATCGTTTATGCCCAGACGCCGGGCCAGGCCGGAAAAGATTTCCCAGCAGGCCTTGGTGTCAAACCGGGGCTCAACCGCCCGGCGGCGCATGAAGAAATAGGGCTGTAGGGCATTTTTTGCGGCAAGTACACTGTCGCGTTCCAGATAAGGGGACAGAGGCAGCACAACATCAGCATACCATGCCGTGTCACACCAGGTAAAGGTCACCGATACCAGCAGGTCCAGGTTGTCAAAGATCTGTCTGAGCCGGTCCGGCTCGGGATAAGCCATCAACGGGTCATGCCGAAAGGCGATATAGCCCTTTACCGGGTACGGATCTCCGGTTTCCATGGCTTCGTAGAGCAGGTGGGCCATCCCCGGGCCCTCGTCAAAGTGGGTGTATCGCCAGCCCACGCCGTCTGCGCGTTTTTCCTTGGGCTTTTCAAACAGATCCATAAATTTTTTCAGACCGGAATAGCCTGCGTCCTTGGGTTTGTTGACAAAGGGCAGGCCGCCTTTGGCGCCGTAGGAGCCCAGCAGGGCGTTGATGATGTAAATGGAGCGGCACAAATAAAAGGTGGTGTCATACCGGGCCATCATCCACCCCGGATGCCAGAGCACGGCCGGGGCATCCTTTGCCAGCTGATGGACAAAGGAACGAATCTGGGCGGCCGGCACACCGGTTTCGGTTTCCGCCCATTCCGGTGTGTAATCCTTGGCAAAGGATTTGAGGGCTTCCAGGTCCTGGATGTATTTGCGGGCAAAATCCTTGTTGTAAAGGTCTTTTGTGAGCAGCTCGTTGATGACCGCAAGGTTAAAGGCATAGTCGGTTCCCGGCCGAACCATGAAAAACCGGTCCGCCTTGGTGGCCGACACATTGGCCCGGATATCAATGACGGTCAGCCGGCAGCCTTCATTCATGGCATCGGTCAGGTCATTGACCTCCTGGACCCCGATGGCTTCAAACACGTTGCGCATCTGCAGAATCACGTGTTTGGCATTTCTGTAATCATAGGCCACGTCCTTGCGTCCCGCGCCGCTGACGGATTTGGCGGCGTGCTGGACATTTCGGGCGCAGGAGGAGTCATGATTGACATAGTTGGGCGATCCCAGGCCCCTTAAAAACGCCCGGTGGAAATCCCGAAACGGTCCGCCCCGGTCGGATAAGGCCACGCCCCGGGGGCCGTGGTTATCCACCACGCCTTTTAACTTCTCCGCGGTATAGTCCAGGGCCTCTTCCCAGCTGACTTTCCGCCATTTTCCCTCACCCCGCTGACCGTCGCGGATCATGGGATGGCGGATGCGTTCATTATCATTGATCAGGGCTTTTCCGGCCACACCCCGCGCGCAAAGGGAGGTTTTCATGCCCGGAGCATTGGGATTGCCGCGAAGAAACCGGATGTTGCTGTTTTCCACTTCCGCCACCATGGGGCATCGAACAGTGCACATCCCGCAGATTGTGTAAACGTTCTCTGTCGTCATATCCATTGTCTCCTTTTGTCCATAAAACCGCAAACGCTCAAATTGTTGAGTATGTCATCCTTCCTGAAGGATTTCACTGTCATAAATTTCCTCAAGCCGGCGTTTGTGCCTGAGTTCCTCTTCGGCCAGAAACGAAAAAAGCTTTTCGGACTTTTCGCTGGCGCACCGGCCTTTCCAGGCCTCATAAAAGGCATGCGCCTTTTCCTCTTTTTTCATGGCCATGGCAAGGGCCTCCTGATAGCCGATCTCCGGTGAAAACCGGACATCGATCATAAAATCGCTCAGGTGCAGGTCCCTGACGTTGCCGTGTTCGTCCAGGTCGGAAAAAGGCTTTTCCGCACTCAGATCCAGGTCCGCCAGAAGCTGGCGATGCCGCGATTCTTCCTCGGCCATTTCCCGGAAAAATTCTTTAATGCCTTTGTTTTTGGCAGAATTTGCACAGTCGCGGTAAAAGTCCCGGGCCTTTTCCTCCCGGGTGATGGCAAATGCCACCACATCGTGCATGGATCTGCAGCTGACCTCTGTCATGATTTCCTCCGGTGTTACATCCGTTTGATGCGCGAGGCGCTTTTTATCCGGTCGGACAACAGTTTCGCGCATGTTGGACAGTATCGGTGATGCTCCTTGACGTGTGGATGATCATCGGTTCTGTTCTCCACCCGGCTCATGAATTTTGGCGTGGCAAAATAGCGGCCGCAGGCTTCGCATTGCAGCAGCGGGTTCTGACCGATCACCTCGTCGCGGATGGAAATGATGCGAAGTCCGTTTTCATCCTTCTGATGGATCACGCCTGTGGGACACATGTTCACACAGGTGCCGCACCCGATACATTGGTTTTCGGGCCTGGGCACAACATAGGAGATCCCGTTGCGTTTTTCCATTTTTAAGGCGTTGGCACCCACCAGTTCCTTGCAGGCGCGCACGCAGAGCCGGCATCGGATGCATTCATCCGGGGGTGAGCCCATGTCAATGCCGTGCTTTTCCGCCAGTTTCCATATTGCCGGTGCTTCGGGCGCATATTTGGCAAGATTTCGAAAGGCAGTGGTGCGTGCTTTTTGCACGCGCTCGTTGTCCGTGATGACCTCCATGCCTTCAACAGGCTTGGTTATGCAGGACAGTTTGACCTGTGAAGGCTTGCCCGGCACCATCACTTCCACGGCGCAGAGCTTACAGGCCCCGGCAGGAGAAAGGGCTGGATGGTAGCATAAGGCCGGTACATCGATGCCCTGTTTGCGAAGGAGGTCGATGAGTCGTTTTTCCGGATCCGCCTGGATTTTTTGGTTATTGACGGTGATTTCAACCATTGTTTTTTTCCCCCGCAGGTGCGTGCCTATTATTCAATGATGCGCAGGCAGTCCTGGGGCAGCCGGTGCGTGCCTTTTTCATCCAGGCTTACCTCGATTAACGCATCCGGGTCGTTTTTGCTGACATCCGGATCCGTGATAATGCCGTGGAGCCCGATAAATGCCTCCATGTAATCTTCCCAGCTTTCGTCGGTGGAGCGTTGAAAAATTTCCACTTTCTGGCCCTGTCGAAATGTCATGATCCGTACCTCCTGACGGGATTGCGGGCATTTTGCCGAGTGTGACTATCTGGGCGGCGGAGTGATTTCCGCATGCTGCCCGCCGCTTTGGCGCCTGGCACATTCCAGGCATATGCGTCTGCCGTTTGACGTGGGGCTGACATCCCGCACGCGTTTGACAATATAATCATGGTATCGGGCCGGGCCGAGCACGGCGCCGCAGACTTCGCAGTATTCAAGCTGCAGACGGTTTAACACCGTCCCGCACAGGGAAAGCTCCCGGTAACCGTCGCGGTCTGTCATCTGCATGGCCCCGGTGGGGCAGTTGGTGGAACAGGCACCGCATGCGATGCAGCGCTCGGCAGTGATCCGCAGATCCGTAGGGCCGGGGTTGTCGAAATCCAGGTATCCCAGGCAGAGCGCTTCAATTCCCATCTTGTCCCGGCAGATTTCCACACACCGGCCGCAGCGAATGCAGATGTCACAGCGCAGACATCTCTTGGACTCTTCATGGGCCTGCTGCTCATCGAATCCCAGGTGTACCTGCTGGAAAGTAATGCGTCGCCGGTCATTACTTAATTGATGCATTTTCGGCCGGTCCAGGTCCGTTTTCAAAGAAGCGGGAAGGTCAAAGTGGGGCAGGCGCCTGCGGCGGACCGGAACCCGCGGCAGGGCCGGCTGGGCAATGCCTTCAAAGTGACGGTGGATGGCCGAGGCGGCCTTTTTGCCCCCGGCAATGGCTTCCACCACGGTTGCCGGTCCGGTAACCGCATCGCCAACAGCAAAAACCCCCTGCTGGTTGGTTTGCATGGTCACCGTGTGAACCCGGATGGTATTGCGTCGGGTCCAGTCCACCTCTTCCAGCGCCTCAAGGCCCTGGGGTCGGATTTCCTGGCCGATGGCCGGGATAATGACGTCTGCTTCAATGACGTGCTCGCTTCCCTCCACCGGGACCGGACGCCGGCGGCCGGAATCATCGGGTTCGCTCAGTTCGGCGCGTACGCAGACAATGCCGGTGGCACGGCCGTCGGCTCCCTGGATCTGCTTGGGGATGGTCAGGTAAGAAAAGACCACGCCTTCTTCTTCAGCTTCCACAACTTCCTCGTGATGGGCCGGCATCTGATCATGGGTCCGACGGTAAAGAATGGTCACTCTTTCGCAGCCCAGGCGCAGGCAGGTACGGGCCGCGTCAATGGCCACGTTGCCGCCGCCGACCACGGCCACTTTTTTGCCGGGCCGCCGGTGATCGCCAAGGCTTACACGCCGCAGAAACGACACGGCCGGAATGACGCCTTCATAATCGTCTTCTCCGGGAATCATCAGCTTGTAGGAACCATGAGCGCCAATGGCCAGCAGAAAGCCTTCAAACCCCTCGGAGCGAAGCGATTCAATGGTGACATCTTTTCCCAGCCGGGTGTTGAGCCGGATTTCCACTCCGAGCGATTCGATCATGGCCACTTCCCGGTCAATGACCTCCCGGGGCAGCCGGTATCTGGGAATCCCGACCATCATCATACCGCCGGCCACGGGAAGGGCCTCGATCACCGTCACCCGGTATCCCCGAAGGGCAAGATAATAGGCAGCGGTCAATCCGCCGGGGCCCGCGCCGATGATGCAGATTTTGCGGCCGTTGTCCGGTCCGGGTTCCGGGTTCTGGTAGCTATGGGCGGACATGGCCTTTTCGGCAGCAAATCCTTTTAAATCCATGATTGCAATGGATTTGTCCATCCGGCCCCGCACGCACATGAATTCGCAGGGGTGTGTGCACACCAGGCCGCATACCCAGGGGAAAGGGTTGTCCCTGCGGATTACGGAAATGGCTTCTGCATATTTGCCCTGACCCACCAGGGTCACATATGATGGAATGTCAATACCTGCGGGACAAGCCATCTGGCAGGGCGCCGGGGTCAGCATGGGGCATTTGCCGGTGGGGCAGGTATGAGTGCGGATGTGGCTTATAAACTCTTCCTGGTGCTGATCCACAAATGCCGTCACATGCTCGCCCAATTCCCGGCAGGCCGGCGTCAGGCCCTCATCCGCCAGGTTTTGGGCAAGTTCCAGAATGCTGTCCAAGTGATCGTCGCCGGCCAGGCCCTGGGAAACATCGTGGACCAGATCGAAAATCTCAGTGGCCCGCTGTCGGCAGCGGGGATGAGTCAGCGATCCGTCATTTAAGGTCTGCTCGATTTGATCGTGCAGTTTTTTTACATTGCAGGTTTGGGAATCCATCTCAACCGCCTTGTGCTGGTCCGGTTATAAATCCTGGTTATAAGTCCTGGGCCCGGGCCCTGGCGTAACGTTCCCGCCTGACTTCCGGGATTTCATCCGGGGTGCCGAAATAAAGACATTTTGTCGGGCACACCGTCACGCAGGCCGGTTCCAGGCCCGCTTCGACCCGTTCGTAGCAGTAGTCGCACTTGACTGCCTTGCCGGTTTCCGGATTCCACTGCGGCGCCCCCCATGGACAGGCGGATATGCATGTTTTGCATCCAACGCAAAGATCCGGATCCACTGTGACAATGCCGTCTTCTGTGCGGGGGCGCATGGCACCGGTCGGGCAGGCTGCCACGCACCACGGATTTTCACAGTGAAAACATGGCATGAAGGTATAGGCGGTTCTGGGCAGGTTGCCCACCCGCCGGGGGCCGACTGCGACCACCAGGGATGGAAACGGGCCCCTGGGAAGGGCCTGCCGGCTTTTGCATGCCGCCACACAGGCCATGCAGCCGATGCATCGTTTTTGATCCTGAAACAGGTAGTATTTGCTCATGATTTCGGAGACTCCTTTGTTGCCGGGCGGTTTTGGTCAATCATTTCATATCTGCGGCACAGCCATTGCCCGCCGGCCGCGCCGAAAATTCCGCAGGCAAAAAAAACAGCCAGCAGAATTAAGGATGGATGGGTGCCAAAAAAATTCCGGTCTACGATGACCTGCAGAACGCCTGCTGCGATTGCCGGCCCTGTTCCGGCGCCAAGGGCCAGCAGCCAGTTGGCTTTGCTGCCGGCTGAAAAACGTTTTTCCCGGAACCTGTAGCCTGCCGCAGCGCCGCAAAAGGCTGTGACAGGGGGTAGCCAGGCAAACAACAGGTCCGGGGCAATGCCGCATACCACAATACCAATGGCAATAACGCCAAAGACGCCCATAAGAAGTGCGGACAACAGGGCATACCAATCTGGAAATACCGCATCCATCCATTCTGTAAA
This sequence comes from Desulfosalsimonas sp., assembly GCF_055149105.1. Classification (NCBI taxonomy): domain Bacteria; kingdom Pseudomonadati; phylum Thermodesulfobacteriota; class Desulfobacteria; order Desulfobacterales; family Desulfosalsimonadaceae; genus Desulfosalsimonas; species Desulfosalsimonas sp. The sequence goes on from NZ_JBSRLA010000047.1 coordinate 13,871, forward strand.
CATTCGGACAGACTGCATTATACTGTCTTTTCCGCCGAAGCGGTGCTGTTTTGTTTCTTTTCAAGCCTGATCCGGATAACGAATGCGGCGACATAAAAAAACAAAACACAGCAGACAAACCAGAAGACAGCACCAATGGGGTGCTGCTGACCGTTGAACCAGGGAAGCATAAACAGGTAAGTCCTGCCGGTCAGGGCTTCCAGCGCTTCAGGCGCATAGGTGGCATTGACGTATCCCAGCATCAGAAACAGGGGGATATACATTGTCAAAAGGTTCTTTAAGAAGCCTTCGAAAAAAAAATCATAGTAAACCTTGTTGAGATGTCCCTGGTCAATGTTTCTTCCCAGATCTTTGGCCTTTTCCGGATCCGCGTCTTTTAGCTGAAGTGCCTGCTGCTTGACATCATACCAATAGTAAAACTCTTGCTCCAGTTCTTTGTAACGCTTTGTCTTGAACTTTTTTCCAAACACCCTGGTAACAGCTGCTGTGAGCACGGCAATGCCGGCCACAGCAGCTGTCGGGCCCAGCATGTGCAGGGGGCTGAACAAAATGTCCAGCCCTTGCTGCGCATGCTGTACCATTGTTACAATAAACATCCAGAGTGCGTCCATCATTGCTGAAACACCCTATATCCAGATTTCAATTTTGAAAAACCGGAAGAAGAGGAAAAACAGCACAACCGCCAGGATAACCTTGAGCTGTACTTCGGTAAACATCTTCTGCATCCGGCTGCCGATGTATCCGCCCACAAAACCGCCGATGATAATGGCGATGGCGATCCAGAGGTCAGGCAGGTAACCGTTTAACAGGTACCCGATAAAGGAACCGATACTGGAAAAGCAGGTTCCCACCAGGGAAACCGGCACGGCCACGTACATGGGCAGGGCGCCGATCATGGTCATAATCGGGGTGAGCAAAAAGCCGCCGCCGATGCCGAAAGCCCGGGCGATGATGCCGATACCCACACCGATGATGCCGAAGAGCAAGGGGTTGATCTTGAAGTCCTCGCCCCAGAACTTGAACTGGTAGTTAAACAGCTTGTTGGCACCGGTAGACATGGGCTCAATACGGCCCATGCGGGCAGCCCGGCCTTCTTCCTTGGCCTTCTGGACTTCCTCGTTGAACTTCTTGGTCATGGCCTTGATGTTCTGGCGTTTTTTCATGGCACGGGGGGTGAGCTCATACAGGGTCCGGATGCCCATGATCACCACCAGCACCGCGAGCCATTCCTTGTAGGAGGCAAGCGGCAGCACCTCGGTTACGTACTTGCCCAGCCAGATGGAGCCGATGAGAATGCCCACGCCAAAGGATAGTCCCACGGGCCATGCCACGCGCCGTTCCTTGATCGCGTAACGGTAAAACGATCCCAGGGGTGAAAACAGGGTCAGGGCCACGTTGGAAGGGCGAAGCACGTTGGCCGCGTTGATGCCCACAGGTCCCATGGTGTTGACCACCATCACCTGATAGGCGGCCATGAGCATGCCGCCGGCCGCACCAATCAGCGAGAAAAATGCGCCCACCAGAATTGCACCGAGAATGATCCAGAGCGGGTTCATGTACCGGCCGCCCAGGGACAGCCAAAAGCCGTTTCCGGCCAGGGTATATTCGCCGATCTCCTCTCCGTTGACAACCACGTTAAAGGCAGTGTCGGGCGGGGTGTGGCGGAAGGACTCAAACGTGGCGGTGAATTCGCCCGTGGTCTTGTCCAGGTCGATCGTTGTCCCTTCATCCCAGTAATTGCCGCTTTTTTCATGGTCTGTGAGCACGCTGCGGGCAAAAATGGTGACCTTGCCCACCTGGGTGCGTTCCTTGGTGATGGTGTTGATCCCATAACTGTTTTCATGGTTGTATTTGAAGAACGCCCATTCTTCCGGAGTTTTTAAGGGGCCGAGCATGCTTTTGGCTTCCTGGTCCAGCCCCTGCCAGTCAGAGAGCTTAAACATGGTGGTGCTGTAAATACCCTTGACAAATGAGGGGCCGCCAAAGCGCTTTTTCTCCACCGTCCCGAAGCGGCCGGGGTTGTTGGTGAGCATGTAATAAAGGACAGGCACTGACGTGTCTGCCTCAAATGCGTTTTTTTCCACAGCGGCGTTCAGGCTTTTGATTTCATTGACGCCGCCGGCCTCGTTGGGGGCAAATTTGCGCTGGGAAGCGATTGCAATGTATAAATCGTTTCCCGGCTCGATTTTGCCGGAAATGGTCACTGTATCACCGGCCAGGTATTCCTGCTGTTCGATTTCCGCCTGGACCTGTGCCAGGGCGGGCTGCGCGCACCATACAAGGGCGGCTGCAATTACCATCCAAAAAAGTTGCATTCTGTTTCTGCGTACCGACATGTACACCTCCTGTGAGCTTCTAATGGTTTTTATTGATGCATCCTGGTTCTGTTCCGTATTTATGGGCTGCACCTGCAGACATTGAAAGTGCCCAAGCAATAATCATACCAGGTGAAGAGTTTATTTTTGGGTGCAGCAATAATCCCGCAAAGATGAAATATGCCGGAAATTTCAGAAAATTAAACTGCTTTTCAAGTCCGGTGGCAGATCCGGCGCCAGAGAAAAAGTGCGGAAGCAGTCATGTGAATGTATTTTTTTTATTGCACTGCCAGTAAAGTTGTGCAAAGTTTTCAGCCTTGCTGTTAAAGGCATCTCCTTTGTTTGCAGTAAAAAAAATGCACAAAACATGCTCCGGATATGGCCGTCAAAGGTTGTTTTGATTCGTTCGGTTTTCTGCAGCCATTGAAAAAAACCATATTCCGGCCAGCATGACAGTTTTATGCATGGCTGGCACAAAGTTTGCAAGTGTATTATTGTTTTCTTTAGCAGAAAAGCCGGGTTTTATTTTTTTGTCGCCTGCAGCGCATAAACATGACAGATGCTTTTGATAAATATGGCATCAGGGTTACGAGAAAGCAAGTTATGGTAAGAAACAGGCTGTTTTGGTTGCTGCTGATTTTTCTGTTCTGCACGGCGGCTCCCGCGTATGCAACCCAGGCTCACGGCCCGCCCGAAGGCCTGTATACCCATCAAATCTCCCATATCTTTTTTATTATTGCCATGGGGATCCTGATTTACAGGCTGCGGTCCAGGCACCTGGTGCGCCAATCCGGATGGCGCCTGATTCAATATGCCTCGGTGTTTTTTATTCTCTGGTCCCTGGATGCATTTCTGGCGCATTACATGGATGAGCAGACCCAATTGATCCGGGTGGCCCAGGCCTCGGACTGGCAGATTCATATCCAGTCCGCGGGGGATCGCGGCTGGCTCTGGCTTCTGTATTATTTTCTCAAGCTGGATCATCTGCTTTGTGTGCCCGGCATGGTTTTTCTCTATATGGGGCTGCGGCGCTTAAGCGATCCGTTCCGCAGCGTTGATCCAAAGGTTGATCCAAGCCAGGACGGAAGCCCATGATTGTATCAGACATGCCCATCCGCCTGGTGGATATGATGGGTTCGGCCCTGATGATTATTTTTTCCTTTTTATGTGTTTCAAGGGCTGTCCGGTTGCGCAGGAGCCAGCCCGACAATGTGGTCTGGACCTATCTTTTGTGGCTATGCTATTGTCTGGCCGGATTTGCGGTGTCGCGCTCGGGCGGCCATATTCTCAAACAGTTTTTCTCCCTGGCGGACATGCCGGAACTATGGGGAGGGCTTCAGCCTTTTGCCGGTGGCATAAACACCTTTCTGCTGATCATCGTGGCCGCCGTAACCCTGTTTTTCAACAGGGTGTGGCATGTCTATCAGCAGATCAGCCTGGATCGCAGGGCGCTTCAGGACACCCACCAGGAGCTTCTGGCACTGAACCGGGATCTGGAAAAGCGCATCCAGGAGCGCACCGAGGCCATGATCCATCAGGAAAAGCAAATGGCCCATGCAGACCGGCTGGCTTCCATCGGCAAACTTTCTTCGGGCATCGCCCACGAGATTAACAATCCCCTGGGGGTCATCCAGGGTTATACCCAGTTGCTGTTGCGGGGCGAGCCCGAGGATTCCCAGCGCAGAAAAGACCTGCAGGTGATTTTAAAGCATGCACAAAGCTGTAAATCCATTGTGGAGGATCTGCTTAATTTTGCCCGCCGTTCTCAGCCGGAAATGGCGGATATCAACATTCACGAGGTCATCGAGGAGACCCTGGTGTTTATTCAGCATCGTTCAAAAATGGAAAGTATCCGGATTTCCAAGGAGTTTGCCGAAAATATACCCAACATCCGCATGGATGAAAAAAAGATCAAGCAGGTGCTGGTCAACCTTGTAATGAATGCCGCCCATGCCGTGGAGCAGGACGGCACCATCACCATTGCCACCCGGTTTGACGAATCAAACCGGCGGCTGGAAATCGATATTGCGGATAACGGCTATGGCATAGAGGAAAAGAATCTGACCCGCATTTTTGATCCATTTTTCACCACCAAATCCACGGGCGAGGGCACGGGACTGGGCCTTGCTGTCAGCTACGGCATTGCCAAAAGCCACGGCGGCGATATCCGCGTGCAAAGCCGTGTTGGAAAGGGCTCGGTCTTTACGCTTCTGCTGCCTGTTTCCGGCTCTGAAGGAGGAGGGGGAAATGGCTGAACACAGGATACTGGTCGTCGATGATGAGCCGGATATGCTCGAACTGCTGGCCCGGAGCCTGGAGCCGGATTTAAACTGCCGGGTCAAAACCGCGGATTCCGGCAAGTCCGCCTTGCAGATCCTGGAAAAAAGCCCTTTTGATCTGGCCCTTATCGATATCCGGATGCCGGGCATGGACGGTCTTGAACTGCTGGAACTCATCAAGCGCAAGTGGCCGGAACTCACAGTTGTCATGATGACCGCCTACGGCTCCATTGAGTACGCAGTCCAGGCCATGAAACAGGGGGCCTATGATTTTGTCACCAAACCCTTTGACCATGAAACCCTGGTGTTCCGGCTGGAAAAAGCCCTGGAACGCAGCCGTCTGATTTCTGAAAACCGGCTGCTGAAGCAAAGCGATCCCCACGGTCCCGCGTTTTATGGCCTGGTGGGCCAGTCCGATGCCATGCAAAGTGTGTTTGAAACCATCCGCATGGTGGCCCAGACCGAAATGACCGTACTGATCACCGGCGAATCCGGCACAGGCAAGGATTTAACCGCCCGGGCCATTCATTCCATCAGCAGCCGCAGCAAGGGCCCGTTTGTTGCCGTCAATTGCCCCACCGTGCCCGAGCAGATTCTGGAAAGCGAATTGTTCGGATATAAAAAAGGAGCATTCACCCATGCCACCCAGAACAAGACCGGTTTGTTTCAGGAGGCTGACGGCGGCACCATTTTTCTCGATGAAATCGGGGATGTCAGTCCGGCCATCCAGACCAAGCTGTTGCGGGTGCTGCAGGAGCGTGAGATCAAGCCCCTTGGCGATACCCGTTCCGTTCGTGTGGATGTGCGCATCATTGCCTCCACCAACCAGGATTTAAAGGCCAAGATCCGGGATGGCACATTCCGGGAGGATTTCTTTTACCGCCTGGCCGTGCTGCCGGTGCATCTCCCGCCCTTGCGCGAGCGCAGAAATGACATCCCCCTGATTGCCGAGCATCTTCTGCGCAAGCACCGGAGCCGGTTAAACGAGCCGCACAAGACGTTTTCATCTGAACTAATGGCGCATTTAAAATCCCGCCACTGGGAGGGAAATGTCCGGGAACTGGAAAATATCGTAATTCAGGCGATTTTGTTTTCCTCAGGCCAGACCATCAACCCGCAGGACTTAAAACACCCGGTGGATGACGCGGCTGCAGAAAATCAAGGCTGCGGATACGCGGATATAAGCCATCTGCCCTACCGGGAGGCCAAGGAGACGGTGCTGCACGCATTTAACGCAGAATATATCGGCAACCTGCTTCAGCAGACCGGCGGCAACGTGACCCGTGCAGCCAAAAAATGCGGGCTCGAACGCCAGTCCCTTCAGCAGATCATGCGTCGTTATGAGATTTCCGCGGAAGATTACCGGAGCTGAAACCCGGATTGTCCGGCAAGTCAATAAAGCTGCAGGGCAATGGATCATACTTGATGGCGCCGTAAAAGTCCAATATCTGCGTTACGCGCAATTTCTCAGAATTTCACGTACAGATAAGTACGCTGCATTCTTCGAAATTACGCAAGCCTTGATCTTGAACTTTTACGGCACCATCTGAAATCAGACTTTTTACGGTGCCATCATACTTGAACAAATGTGGAAAAACATGTATAAGCCGGGCTAATGAACTCTGTGAATCAACGCAATTCCAACGGCACAGCAACGGCCCGGGGAAAAAGGCGGCATGTGGATGCCTTTTTTTATTTTCTCATTGAACGGGGATTTTTTCTTATTGGTCTGATCCCCCGAAAAACCGCCGTGCATGCGGCCAATTGGCTGGGCCGGCTCTGGTTTGCCGCAGACCGGCGGCATCGGGAGATTGCGGTATCCAATATTGGCCGGGTATATGGCGGCCAAATGACCCGGCGGCAGATCCGAATCATGGCCAGAAACGTGTTTTGCAGCCTTGTGCGCATTGTTTTTGAAATCGGCTGGTCTTTGCGCCTCAAACCCACCGATATCCGGAAATATTTTCGGTTTTTCGGTATGCATCATTTACAGGCCGCTTTGGGGGAAAAAAAGGGCGTGCTTGTGCTGACCGGCCACATCGGAAACTGGGAACTGCTTCCCCTGGCCATGGGACAAATGGGCCTGCCTGTCAGCGCCATATACCGGCCCCTGGAGTTTGAACCATTGGACCGTTTTTTCATAAGCCAGCGCAGCCGCTACGGCGCCCGCCTGCTGGTCAAACGGCGTGCAATGCGCAGCATGTTTGCGGCATTACATAACAATGAACTCATCGGCATGTTGCTCGACCAGAATGCCCGGGTAAAAGACGGGGTGTTTGTGGATTTTTTCGGTATCCCGGCGTGTACCGGCAAGGGCCTGGCTCTGCTGGCCAGAAAAACCGGTGCACCGGTGGTGCCCGTGTTTCTGGTCCGTGAAAACGGTCATTACCGGGTGGAATGCCACCCGGCCCTGCCAAAAATCCAGACCCGGGACAAGACCAAGGATATTGAGGCGACCACTGCCTTATATAATAAGGTAATGGAAGACATGATCCGCCGGTACCCGCAGCAGTGGTTCTGGGTCCACAGCCGGTGGAAGACAAAGCCGTTTAAGCCGTGGGCGCCCAAAACCGGATCTGTTCCGGATAAAACCACACACGGAAAAAAACAATGAAACTCAATATTCCTGACTACATTCAATCCATCCAGGCTTACAAGCCCGGAAAGCCCATTGAGGAACTGGAGCGGGAGTACGGTATCTCCGGTTCCGTAAAACTGGCATCCAATGAAAATCCCCTCGGCCCGTCACCGCTTGCCGTCGATGCCATGCGCGCGGCCATGGACAAGCTGCACCGGTACCCGGATGGCCGCGGTTATTACCTGGTGGAAAAAATCGCCCGCAAACTCGGGGTGGCGCCCGGCAACGTGGTTTTGGGCAACGGTTCTGACGAGATTATCGGCATGCTGACCCGGGCGCTGATGCAGCCCGGAGATGAGGCCGTGATGACCGCGCCCTCGTTTCTCATGTACGAGATCATGGTGCGCTCAGCCGCGGCCCTGCCGGTATTTGTTCCCCTGAAATCCCTTTTCGTGGACCTGGACCAAATGGCTGCACAGATCACGGAAAAAACCCGCATGATTTTTCTCAACAACCCGGTCAATCCCACGGGCACCGTTATTACCCGATCCGAATTTGAAAAGTTTCTGGAAAAAGTGCCGGATCAGGCGGTGGTGGTAATTGATGAGGCCTATATTGAATTTGCTGCAGACCCGGACTGCGCAGACGGCCTGGCATACTGCACAGGGCAACGTCCCGTGGTGGTGCTGCGCACCTTTTCCAAGGCCTACGGGCTTGCCGGCATCCGCATCGGCTACGGGGTGATGCCCGAAGAACTGGCCGGCTGGCTTCACCGGGTGCGCCAGCCGTTTAACGCCAATGCCCTGGCCCAGGCCGGAGCATGCGCGGCCCTGGATGATGATGCGTTTATGGAAAAAACCGTCCGCCTTGTGCGCGGTGAGCTTGAGTTCATGTATGCAGCCCTGGAGCACATGGGTGTCAATTATTTTCCCTCTGAAGCCAATTTTTTTCTCATTGAGGTCAAATGCGATGCTGATGGGTTTTTTGAGGCCATGCTCCGGCAGGGAGTCATCGTACGCTCCATGGCTTCTTACGGTTATCCCGAATACATCCGCATCAATGCCGGAACCCGGGAGGAAAACCAGCGGTTTCTGGATGCGTTTGAAACCGTCATGCAGCAGATGCAGGCACAACAGTAAACGGATATGACTGCTTTGAAACCAATTCTGATAACCATAGACGGCCCGGCAGGTGCGGGCAAGACCACTGTAAGCCGCGCCCTGGCAGACCGGCTGGGCTATGCTTATGTGGACACCGGAGCCCTGTACCGGGGCGTGGCCCGTGAAATGCATGTCCGGCAGGTGGACCCGGAGGACGAAAAAGGTCTGGCCCGGGTGCTGGGGGATCTGGATTTGCGCTTTGTCCGCCGCGACGGGGATCTGCGGCTGTTGTCCGCGGGCGTGGATATCACCGGAGAAATCCGGAACCCGGAAATCACCATGCTGGCCTCGGCTGCATCAGCCAAACCAGAAGTCCGGCAGGCCCTGCTGGCGCTTCAGCGCCGGCTGGGGGCTGAAAAATCCGCTGTTTTCGAGGGCCGGGACATGGGAACCGTTGTTTTTCCGGGTGCGGATGTCAAATTTTTTTTAAGCGCGGATCTGCATGTGCGCGCCCGGCGCAGATATCTGGAACTTGCCGGGGGTCAGGATGTCAGCATTGAGCAGGTGGAAAAGGACATGAAAAAGCGTGATGCCAATGATGCCGGCCGCTCCGTTGCACCCTTGAAACCCGCCGATGATGCGTTTCATATCGATTCCACCAGCAGATCCGCCGGTGCCGTGGTCGATGAAATGATGGCCGTTATCCGGGATGTCGCGGGCCGGTAAGGGTTGAAATTAACTGTTGTGTTTTTGCTTTTGCTCTGTTAATAAAGCGCACTTATACTCCTTTGCATACAGGCGGGGAGTATCTTAAAACGGCCAAAGGGGGTATTGTTGTAAATGGAAAATTTTCAAGAAAACACTGAAGAACAAGACACAAGAGACATCGAGGGCACATCGGCTGCTGCGGACGTCGACATCCAGGAGGATGGCGAGCAGAGCATGGAGTCCCTGATGGAGATGTACGAAGAAAGCCTGAAGCGATTTGAAGAAGGCGAGGTTGTCAACGGGCGCATCATTTCCGTGGACCGGGATCACGTTTTGGTGGATGTGGGCTACAAGTCCGAGGGGCTGATTCCCATCAATGAATTCAAGGACAGCGAGGGAAATGTCCAGGCCGCAGTGGATGATGACGTTGAGGTCATGATCGAGTGGTGGGATGAAGAAGAAGAGCGCGTTCTTTTATCCAAGGAAAAAGCCGCCAAGGTCAAGGTCTGGGACGCCATCAAGGAGGTCTACGAGGCCGAGGGCACCATTGAGGGTGTGATCACCCACCGGGTCAAGGGTGGTTTTTCCGTTGATATCGGGGTTCAGGCATTTCTGCCGGGATCCCAGGCCGACCTGCGCCCCATCCGCAACCTGGATGAAATGGTTGGCCAGTCCTTTGATTTCAAGGTGCTCAAGTTCAACCGCAAGCGAAATAACATTGTGTTGTCCCGCCGGGTGATTCTGGAAGCCGAGCGCGAGATGAAGCGCTCCGAGACCCTGGCCGCCATTGAAGAAAACAAGGTGATGGACGGCACGGTGAAAAATATTACCGAATACGGGGTGTTTGTGGACCTGGGCGGAGTTGACGGTCTGCTGCACATCACCGATATTTCCTGGGGCCGGGTCAAGCACCCGTCTGAATTGTTTGCCATCGGCGATCCCATCCAGGTCATGATTCTTTCATTTGATCCGCAGACCGAACGGGTTTCGCTGGGAATGAAACAGCTTGTGCCCGATCCCTGGAGCTTTGCCTCGGATAAATACCCCGTGGGCACCAAGCTTACCGGCCGGGTGGTCAGTCTCACGGATTACGGGGCTTTCGTGGAAGTCGAAGAAGGAATTGAGGGCCTGATTCATGTTTCTGAAATGTCATGGACCCGTAAAATCCGCCATCCGTCCAAGGTTGTGTCCGTGGGCGAGCAAGTCGAGGCTGTGGTGCTGGATATCAAGCCGGAAAGCCGCAGGATTTCACTGGGAATGAAACAGACCATGCCCAATCCCTGGGATGTGATCAGCGAAAAATATCCCGTGGGCTCCATCATTGAAGGCAAAATTAAAAATATTACCGATTTCGGCATATTCATCGGCATTGATGATGACATTGACGGATTGGTTCACATCTCCGATCTTTCCTGGACCCGCCGCATCAAACATCCCTCCGAGCTCTACAAGAAGGGGGATACGGTTCAGGCCAAGGTGCTCGACATTGACAAGCAGAACGAGCGTTTTTCCCTTGGCGTCAAGCAACTCCATGACGATCCCTGGAAAACCGTCGGAGAACGTTACCCCGTGGGAACCGATATCAACGGAATGGTCACCAATGTAACGGATTTCGGTATCTTCGTGGAACTCGAAGAAGGCATTGAAGGCCTGGTGCACGTTTCCGAGATCAGCAAGGAAAAGATCAAAACCCCGGTGGGCATGTACAATGTGGGCGATCAGCTCACTGCCCGGGTTATCAATATCAATACGGATGAGCGCCGTATCGGGTTGTCCATCAAGCGGCTGGAGGTCGATGACGAGCAGGAACTGCTCCACGATTATGTGAGCAATTCAAAGGCAGCGCCTTCGAGTTTTGGTGAACTGTTGAAGGAAAACTTAATGGAAAAATTCAACGGTGAGGCCAAAAAAGCGCAGGAAGGCGCCGCAGATCAGCAACAGGCCGAGGCGTTGGCTGCACAAGCGCCTGATGAATCCGGTGAGGCGGCAACGCAGGCGCCGGAAGCAGAAGAACCCGGGGAGAAAGAGCCCCAGGATCTGAAGTAAACATCCGGACACCAAAATCTGACCGGCGGTATGATCGTAAGAATCCTGACATAAGCGGGCAGGCATGGCAGAAGCCCATGCCTGCCCCTGATGTTTTTCGGTCCGCCGGTTTTTTTATTGGATATTTTAAGGCAGGCAATTTCCATGTTTTCCCGAAGACATCCGTATTTGTTTTTTCTTTTGATGGTTGTCAGCCTGATAGCGGCCACCAGTGTCATTTTGTCTGTTATCGGTTTGTTCTCACCGGAAAAGCGGCAGATGCACTATGGTGAAAAAGTCGGTGTGATTGAGGTCAAGGGGGCCATTCTCGAAGCCGGCCCGGTTTTGCAGAATCTGCGGGAGTTTGCCAGGACCGGGGCCATAAAGGCCATTGTGGTGCGCATTGATTCTCCTGGCGGGGCCGTGGGTCCGTCCCAGGAAATATTCCGGGAAATCCGAAAGATTCGGGAAAATAAGCCGGTGATCGCCTCCATGGGAGCGGTGGCGGCTTCAGGGGGATATTATATTGCAGCTGCGGCCGACGGGATCGTGGCCAATGCCGGCACCATCACCGGCAGCATCGGCGTGCTCATGGAATACACCAATTTTGAGGCTTTGTTTGAAAAAATTGGTCTTTACCCGGTGACCATCACCAGCGGAAAATATAAGGATATCGGATCGCCGTTGCGGGAAATGACCAATGATGAGAAAAAGCTGCTCCAGGACTTCGTCGACACCGTGCACAGTCAGTTTGTCGATGACGTGGCCGCAGGCCGGAAAATGAACCGGCAGGATGTGGCTGAAGTCGCTGACGGCCGGATTATTTCCGGGCAGGGCGCAAAACAGTACGGCCTGGTCGACAGGATCGGCAATCTGTATGATGCCGTGGACTGGGCTGCAGAAAAGGGTGGTATACAGGGAACGCCTGAAGTTGTGTATCCGCCCGAGGAAAAATTGTCCATTATCAATTACGTACTTGACAGGGTTTCGTCCGGAATCCGGCAGCAGCTCGGAGAAATCAGCACTGGCGCGCTTTCCGGCGGCTATGTCTACGCCCCGGGCAAATCCCCCTGATTGTTAAACCTCCTCGAGCCTGCCCAGCCCTTCACGCAGGATTTCGGGCTCGTCTCCGATCAGCGAGATCACGCTGGAGGGTTCTCCCGGCACCGGGCCGCCGTCGATAATCAAATCGATGCTGTTTTTGAAATGCTCCTGGATAAACGACGGATCATTGAAAATATCTCCTTCGGGCGTGGCTGCACTTGTTGAAATCACCGGGTGCCCAAGGCTTTTGACCAGTTCGATGCAGATGTTGTGATCCGGCACCCGTATGCCCACGGTTTTTCTCCGGGCGAGCATGATTTTGGGCACCTGGCGTGAGCCTTCGAGAATAAAGGTATAAGGGCCGGGAAGCAGGCGTTTCATGGTTTTATAGGCGTAGTTGGTGACCTTGGCATAGTCGCTGATGTTTTTTAAATCAGAGCAGATAAAGCTGAATGGCTCCCGTTTGTCGCGTTTTTTGAGGCGGTAGATGTTTTCAATGGCTTTTTTGTTCAACAGGTCGCAGCCGATACCATAGTACGTATCTGTTGGATAGGCGATGATACCGCCGTCTTTCAGCACTGAAACGGCCCTGGCAATGAGCCGGGGCTGGGGGTTTTCCGCATTGATGTGAATTAACATGGCCTCTGGCTTTTTTTCTTTTTGTTTTATGGTTATAATGCAGGACAGACGATAGCCCAATGCACGATTTTGTATCACAGATTCAGGGTTCTGCGATAGTCTGTTTTGAGGGTTGATCCCCGGAAACCGGATTATTTGTTGATATTGTACACATGAATTTTTGCTGAATCCATCAGGAAATCATTCATCGATTATTTTATTCATTTGTTTTGCGGGAGGAAAATAATGGAGAATCGACCGCTTGAGGAAGCCTATTCCTTTGATGACGTATTGTTGCTTCCGGGCTACTCAGACGTGGTGCCCAGCGCTGTGAGTACCGCCACCCGGCTGACCCGGAACATCAACGTCAATATACCCATCTGCAGCGCTGCAATGGACACAGTAACCGAGGGCAGAACCGCCATCAGCATGGCGCGGGCCGGCGGCATCGGGTTTATTCACCGCAACATGAGCATTGAGCGGCAGTGCCGGGAAGTGCGCAATGTGAAGAAATCGGAAAGCGGAATGATCGTGGATCCGGTGACCACCTCGCCTGATGTGCCCATCCGCAACGTGTTAAAGCTTATGCAGCAGTACCGGATATCCGGCGTTCCGGTCACAGTCGGGGAAAAGCTCGTGGGCATTGTCACCAACCGGGATCTGCGCTTTATTACGGATCTGGACAAGCGCGTGGACGAGGTGATGACCCGGGAAAATCTGATTACCGTGGCCGAAGGCATCAGCCTGGAGGCGTCCAAGAAGATGCTTCATGCCCACCGAATTGAAAAATTGCTGGTGGTCAATTCCGAAGGCCGGCTCACGGGCATGATCACCATCAAGGATATTGAAAAGCTCAAAAAATATCCCCATGCATGCAAGGATGACCTGGGCCGTCTGCGGGTCGGCGGCGCCATTGGCGTGGGAGAGGACATGGAGGCCCGGGCAGAGGCCCTGGTCCAGGCGGATGCCGACATCCTGCTCATTGATACTTCCCATGGCTTTTCCGCCAATGTTCTCAGAGCTGTCAAGCTTCTCAAGAAACGGTTTTCCGAGGTGGATGTGGTCGCCGGTAACGTGGGAACGCCCGAGGGAGCAGAGGCATTGATCGAGGCCGGAGTGGATGCCGTGAAAATCGGGATCGGTCCCGGCTCCATTTGCACAACCCGAATTGTGGCGGGTATCGGCGTGCCTCAGCTCACTGCCATCATGAACTGCCGGCCGGTGTCTGAAAAAACCGGGGTGCCGATTATTGCAGATGGCGGTATCAAGTATTCCGGGGATCTGACCAAGGCCCTCGGGGCCGGGGCCAACTCAGTGATGATCGGCGGGTTGTTTGCCGGAACAGAGGAAAGTCCGGGCGAGAAAATTATTTACCAGGGCAGAAGCTACAAGGCCTACAGGGGCATGGGTTCGCTTGAGGCCATGCAGGACGGCAGCCGGGACCGTTATCACCAGGAGGACCAGCAGGAGGCCGATAAGCTGGTCCCTGAAGGCATCGTGGGCCGGGTTCCCTATCGGGGCACCATCGGCGAAAACGTCTATCAGCTCGTTGGCGGATTAAAATCCGGCATGGGCTACGTGGGCGCCAATTCCATAGAGGAGTTGCGTCAAAAAGCCCGTTTTGTCAAAATCAGCCCGGCAGGCCTTCGCGAAAGCCATGCCCATGATGTGATTATCACCAAGGAAGCACCCAACTACAGCCTGGACTAAGAGGCAAGCATGAGTATCAATCCCTCCGGTTTCGTACACCTTCACGTGCATACCGAATACAGCCTCCTTGACGGGGCCATTCGGATACGTGATTTGCTGGCCCGGGCAAAGGAATATGACATGCCGGCTGTGGCCATCACGGACCACGGCACCATGTTCGGGGTGGTTGATTTTTATCAGCAGGCCTGCAATGCCGGCATCAAGCCCGTTATCGGCTGCGAGTGTTACGTGGCCCCCCGGACCCTGCATGACAGGACACAGGCCGATCATCGGGACATGAGCCACCTGGTGCTTTTGGCCAGAAATCAGACCGGGTACAAAAACCTTTGTAAACTGGCCACTATGGCAAGCGTGGAGGGGTTTTATCACAAGCCGCGCATAGACAAGCAGGCGCTCAGGCAGCATGCAGAGGGTTTGATCGGCCTGTCTGCCTGCATCAAGGGCGAAATCCCCATGCGCATCCTCGAAGGGCGGGTTGACCTGGCAGAGGAGGCCGCCCGGTTTTATTCGGATGTGCTGGGTCCGGATAATTTTTACCTTGAGCTTCAGCACAATGGCATGGAGGACCAGAAAGTCGTCAACGAGGCCCTGATGGACATGGGTCGGCGTCTTTCTTTGCCGCTGGTGGCCACCAATGACTGTCATTACCTGGATGCCGGAGACGAGCGGG
Organism: Desulfosalsimonas sp.; assembly: GCF_055149105.1. Classification (NCBI taxonomy): domain Bacteria; kingdom Pseudomonadati; phylum Thermodesulfobacteriota; class Desulfobacteria; order Desulfobacterales; family Desulfosalsimonadaceae; genus Desulfosalsimonas; species Desulfosalsimonas sp. The sequence continues at coordinate 28,918 of NZ_JBSRLA010000047.1, forward strand.
CCCACGAGGTGCTTTTGTGCATCCAGACCGGCAAGACAATGGATGACGCCGACCGGATGCGTTTCGGCAATGGCGAGCTTTACTTCAAGTCCCCGAAGGACATGGAAAAATCCTTTTCCCATTGCCCGGAGGCCCTGTCCAATACCAAGCAGATTGCCGATCGCTGCCATGTTGAATTTGATTTCAATACCCATCATTTTCCCAATTTCAATCTCACGGATGATCGCTCAGAATCCGAACTTTTTGAGGAAAAGGTCCGCAGGGGTTATGAGGCCCGGATGGAAAAAATCCGGGAAAAGAATCCGGATGTGGAGGAATCGGTTTACCGCAAACGGGTGGACTATGAAATTGACGTGATCAATTCCATGGGATTTCCCGGTTATTTTTTGATTGTTGCCGATTTTATTGAATATGCCAAAAAGCGCAACATCCCCGTGGGTCCGGGCCGGGGCTCGGCTGCAGGCAGTCTGGTGGCCTATTCCCTGGGCATTACGGATCTGGATCCCATTGAAAACGGATTGATATTTGAGCGTTTCTTAAATCCTTCCCGCCAGAGCATGCCCGATATTGACGTGGATTTTTGCATATACGGCAGAGAAGAGGTGTTTCACTATGTCGTGGACCGCTACGGCGGCCCGGAGTATGTTGCCCAGATCATTACATACGGGAAAATGAAGGCCCGGGCAGTAATCCGGGACGTGGGCCGGGCCCTGAACATCGCATTGAGCGAAGTCGACGAAATCGCCAAGCTGGTGCCAGAGACCCCGGGCATGACCCTGGAAAAGGCCATGGAACTGGAGCCCAAGCTGGTGGAAAGGGCCCGGTCCAATCCGGTGATCGGCGAGCTCATCGAAATTTCCCGGTCCCTGGAGGGCTTAAATCGACATGCCTCCACTCATGCCGCCGGCGTGGTTATCGGCGATAAGCCACTGGTGGAGTATTTGCCCTTATACAAAGGCAAACGCGGTGAAGTGCTGACCCAGTACGACATGAAGATGGTGGAAAAAATCGGGCTGGTGAAATTTGATTTTCTGGGTTTGCGCAACCTGACGATCATGGCCAATGCCCTGCAGATCATCGAATCCCTGGGAAAGCGCCCGCCGGATCTGGGGCACCTGGATTTGTCTGACGAAAAAACCTTTCAGCTGCTTTCAGCCGGCAATACCACCGGGGTGTTTCAGCTGGAAAGCGCGGGCATGCGGGATCTGCTCACCCGGATGAAGCCGGAGAGCTTTGCCGAGGTTACGGCCCTGGTGGCGCTTTACAGGCCCGGGCCCATGGGCAGCGGCATGCATGACGACTACGTGGAACGAAAGCACGGCCGCCAGAAAGTACAGTACCTGATACCGCAGCTCGAACCCATTTTAAACAACACCTACGGCGTGATCCTCTACCAGGAACAGGTCATGAAGATCGCAAGCGAGGTGGGAAGCTTTTCCATGGCCGAGGCGGACAATCTCAGAAAGGCCATGGGTAAAAAAATTGTCGATGTCATGGCCAAACAGCGGGACCGGTTTGTCAAGGGTGCGGTGGAAAACGGGGTTGACGAACAAAAGGCCAACGAGCTGTTTGAACTCATTGAAACCTTTGCCGGTTACGGCTTTAACAAGTCCCACAGCGCAGCTTACGCCTTAATTGCCTACCAGACCGCCTATCTCAAGGCGCATTTCCCGGAAGAATTCATGGCAGCGGTGCTCACTTCTGAGATGAATTCCTCGGACAACGTGGCCAAGTATATTGCCGAATGCAGAAACATGAATATCGCGATTCTGCCGCCGGATATCAACGAAAGTCACAAGGGGTTTACGGTTTCCGGCGACAAGATCCGTTTCGGGCTGGCGGCAGTGAAAAACGTGGGGGAATCGGCAATTGAATCCATTATTGAAATCCGGAATCAGGGCCGGTTTGAATCAATTTTTGATTTCTGCCAGCGGGTGGACCTGCGAAAGGTCAACAAGCGGGTCCTGGAAAGCCTGATTCAATGCGGCGCCTTTGATTTTACCGGATACACCCGGGCCGCGCTCATGGCCTCTGCAGATGATGCCCTGGACTACGGCCAGCGGGTGCAAAAGGAGCGAAACGATCCCCAGATGTCGCTTTTCGGCGGATCCGGCCAGGAAGCCGACGCGATCAACGCGCCGGTGATCTCCGAGCTTCCCGAATGGGATGAAAAGCATTTGCTGGAGCTGGAAAAGGAAGCCATTGGATTCTATATCACCGGTCATCCCCTGGATGAATACCGGGATATAATGGAAAAGTATGCCAACGCGGATGCCCTTTCCGTTGCCGAGGACGCCGTGGGAGACCGTGAGATTGTGCGAATAGGGGGCATTGTCAAGCATATCAAGACCATCATGACCAAAAAGGGCGATCCAATGGCCTTTTTGAATATCGAGGATATGCATGGCTCCGTGGAAGTGGTCGTGTTTCCGGATTTGTATGCCGCTGTTGCCGACGTGCTGATCCTGGAGACCCCGGCATTTGTCCAGGGCCAGGTTCAGAAAAATGAGAAAAGCACCAAGATTCTGGCCGACAGCGTGGTGCGCATTGCTGATGCCGAAACCAACTGGGCGGCAAGCCTGCATATCCGGGTTGACGCCGAAAGCGTGGAAATACAGGCCATGGAGAATCTGCTTGCGGTTTTGCAGAAACACCCCGGGGCGTGCAAGGGGTTTTTGCACGTGCGTATCCCGGCCAAAACCGAAACCATCATCGCCTTGCCCGAGGAGATGAAGATCAGGGCCGGCGTGGCCCTTCGCCAGGAGGTCAATACGCTGCTGGGCTATGATGCCGTGTACACGGTCTGTGCACCGGTGCATTCCGGGGGCAACGGCAATGGAAACGGAAACGGAAACGGCAAAGCCCAAAACGGCCGGAGAAACAACGGGCGCAAGAGCAACGGCAAGAAAGTAAAAGCGTTAAAGCAGTAAATTCGAAGCACGAAATCCGAAACAATGACCAAAACCCTAAATGCATCAATGACAGAAACATCCTGTTTTAAGCTGTTGGTTTTTATCATTTGAACATTCGATATTCGTA